>JBBSPT010000162.1:0-6550 GCA_038258515.1 Chitinophagales bacterium
AGGAATTTATCGCTTGGCTTGCGTCCGGAAATCATTTCAATCAATGTGAATAGTACATGTCCACCATCCAAAGCCGGAATAGGTAACAAGTTCATGAAAGCAAGGATGATGGAAAAAAAGGCTGTGATGTTCCAAAAGGCTTCCCAGTTCCAGCCGCTTGTCGGAAAGATGGAAGCCATTGTCTTGAATCCTCCCAGTCCTTTATAGGCGCCGGTCTTCGGGTTCAGGATCAATTTAAATTGTTGCACATAAAAATCAAGCTGCTCTCCCGTTTTCTTTATCCCTGCGGGAAATGCAGCAAGTAGGCTATATTTTTTATGCTCAAGTTTGAAAATTCCAAGACTGTCATATTTGTCAGCATCAAATCCATTCAAACCTATTTTACCTTCATCGTCAACCAACACTTTTGTTGTGAAAAGGTTATCGTTCCTGTTGATCAACAACGAAACTGAATCGCCTTTCTTGTTTTGCAGGTATTCTGATAACTGGTCAAAATAATTCACTTTGACTGAATCTACCTGGAGTATTTTATCATAGCCCTGAAGCCCGGCCTTCCTGGCATTCGTAGAATCTGAAGGATCATACAGTCCAACGATCAAGGGAGTTCGTGGCATCAACAAAGTATTCCGTTTTCCCTTTTTCTCCACCAGTTTTTCGATCATGTTCACCGGGATATGGATCGCCTTTGTTTGGCCGTCACGCTCAATCGTGATCTCGTTTCCCAAAAGTATTTTTGCAGGGATCTGGCTGAAGTATTCTATCGAGTCCCCATTTACTGCAACAATTTTATCACCATTCCTCAACCCGATTTCCTGCATCAGGCTATCGGTAACCCAAATTCCATTCTGCACATTTTTATTCGGCAGACGTTCTTCGCCCCAATGAAATAAGATCATGGCGTAAATAAAGAAAGCGAGCAGCACATTCATTGTAACACCACCAAGCATTATAATCAGTCTTTGCCAGGCCGGCTTACTCCTGAATTCCCAGGGTTGCGGGGGTTGCTTCATTTGTTCTTTGTCCATGCTCTCGTCCACCATGCCGGCTATCTTCACATAGCCACCCAACGGTAGCCATCCAATGCCATAAACCGTCTCGCCGATTTTCTTTTTCACCAATGAAAACCATGGGTCAAAAAAAAGATAAAACTTTTCAACGCGGCATTTAAACCATTTCGCTGTGATGTAATGTCCAAACTCATGAATGATCACCAGTATAGATAACGAAAACACAAGATAGCCTGCCTGCAAGGCTACATGCTGCCAATTGATTGCTAATAATGTCATAGAATTTTTGATGTACGGTATTGCATGTACTGTGTATGTTGAAAGGAATAATTTGAGTAGCCCTGCAGTTAAAAAACTACATATTTAACAACGAAGCGGCGAAATTACGTGCCTCACCATCGCTTTCAAAATATTCTGTAAGATTTGGCTTTTCTATAAATTTTATTTTGTCCATAGTCTTTTCCACTACTGCGGTCATGTCTAAAAAACCGATACGATTATTGAGGAAAGCCCACACGGCAATTTCATTGGCCGCATTTAACACACACGGAAGATTACCTCCTTTCTCAAGAGCCATTGTTGCCAGCACCAGGTTCCGGAATGTTTTGGTATCAGGTTCTTCAAAATTCAGTGTAGGAATTTTTTTGAAATTCGCTCTTTTGCTTTGGTTTTCAATTCTGTACGGAAAAGACATTGCATATTGAATGGGAAGTTTCATATCGGGCAGGCCCATCTGCGCTTTTACACTACCATCCTCAAACTGTACCATGCTGTGAATGATGCTTTGGGGATGGATGACCACTTCAATTTGTTCTGGAGTCAAATTAAAAAGCCATTTCGCCTCTATCATTTCAAGTCCTTTATTCATCAGGGTTGCAGAGTCAATCGTAATCTTCGCCCCCATCATCCAGTTGGGATGCTGCAGGGCATGATCCCGTTTTACGTTAACTAAAAAATTCGGTTTTTTACCGAGGAATGGTCCGCCACTGGCGGTCAAAATTACCTTCTCTATCCTGTTTCTTGTTTCGCCAACCAGGCATTGAAATATGGCAGAATGCTCACGGTCCACCGGGATAATGGGCGCCCGGTTTTCCAAAGCTTTTTGCATAACGATGTCACCGGCAACTACCAGCGTTTCTTTGTTTGCAAGCGCTATCGCCTTTCCTTTTTCTACTGCCTTCAGTGTAGGAACCAGGCCTGCGAAACCAACGATTGCTGCAAGCATCATATCGTATGTGTCAAAATCAGCAACTTCCTCCAATGCATTTAATCCACCGAAAACCTTGATGTCAGTACCTGACAGGGCTTCCTTCACTTTATCATATTTCTTCTCATCTCCGATCACGACAGCATTCGGGGAAAATTTCAGGGCTTGTGCGACGAGCAATTCATCATTGTTTTGCGCAGTGAGAATTTCGACCTGGAACAGACCTGGATTTGACTCGATCACCTCAAGCGCCTGCGTGCCTATAGAACCTGTGGAGCCAAAGATTGCAATCCGTTTAATATTTTCCTCAACCATATCCTTGTAGTAATTATTTGAACCGGATTTATGATCCAATGTCAATCCTATGAAGATGGCAATTTACTCTAATAATTTCTGTAATGCCTCATTCACCTTTGCAAAATTGAAACGCGCCACAACCCTGTTCATGTTGTCGCGGATCGAATCGTTGGCCAGGTTCCCGATGGAGCCTATGTGAGTATGTGTGATATCAGCATCGTGCGAGAAAGTCCCTTGTTCTACGTCTGCAGCAATTTTTTTGTAAGCATCGCGTAACGGAATACCTTTCCAAACAAGTTTATTCATTTCTTCTACAGTGAAGAGGTATTTATACTTTTCATCTTTTAAAAGGTCTTCCTTAACCTCCACATTTTCCATCATCAATGTGGCCATTGAAATGCAGGCGTGCATATTTTCGAATGCAGGCATAATGTGTTCTTTCAACAATTGAAAATCCCGGTGATAGCCGGAGGGAAGGTTTGCAGTCATCAACGCTATCTCGTTCGGCAGTGCCTGAATGCGATTGCAATGAGCACGAATCAATTCAAACACATCAGGATTTTTTTTGTGTGGCATAATGCTGCTCCCTGTTGTCAATTCATCGGGAAAAGATATGAAGTCAAAATTCTGATTAAGATATAAACATGCATCCATACTCATCCGCGACATTGTAGCCGAAATGTTGGCAAGGGCCTGGGCCACTATCCTTTCAGTTTTGCCTCTTCCCATTTGCGCATACACAACATTGTAATTGAGATCTTCGAAGCCCAGGAGTTGTGTAGTCATCAATCTGTCAACCGGAAAAGAGGAGCCGAAACCTGCGGCTGAGCCAAGCGGATTTTTGTTGACAATTTCCCATGCGCCTGAAAGCGTAATCATGTCATCAACAAGGCTCTCTGCATAAGCGCCAAACCAAAGACCGAAAGATGAAGGCATCGCCAATTGCAAATGTGTATAGCCGGGCACAAGGTAATCTTTGTATTTCTCACTGTTTTTTATCAGTAAGTTGAAAAATTCAAGCACCTCTGAAACAAGCTTTTCTATCTCACTTCTCAGGAATAATTTGATGTCCAGTAAAACCTGGTCGTTGCGGGATCTGGCACTATGAATTTTTTTTCCGGTATCACCCAATTTCTTTGTCAGCATGAATTCAATCTGCGAATGCACGTCCTCAACATCTTTCTCAAGAGAAAATTTTCCATCGGAAATTTCCTGATAAACATCTTTCAATCCACTTCTCAATTCCTCGTAATCCTTTTGCGTCAAAAGATTCACTGATCGCAGCATCTGGGCATGCGCAAGGGAACCAAGGACGTCAAAGGGAGCAAGTTGCAGATCCAACTCGCGGTCCTTTCCTACGGTAAAAATTTCAACTTCTTTTAGCGCAGACGTGTTTTTTTCCCAAAGCTTCATTGGACTTTTATTTAATAACTAAATTGGAGAGCAGTTGATAATAACAGGCAATTCCCTCCTCTATCTCATCTACAAAAATATATTCATCAGCCATGTGGCTTCGTGCAGAATCCCCTGGTCCTATCTTCAATGCCGGAAAAGGCATTAGCGCTTTATCCGAACAGGTAGGCGATCCATAAGAATCAAGTCCCAATTGATTTCCGGATACTACCAGCGGATGATCTTTGCCAATGAAGGAAGGTCGAAGTCTTGTACTCCTTGGAACAACTTCACTTTGAATATTTTCAATGATTACTGATTGTATTTCCTCGAAAGTATATAATTCATTTACCCGGATGTCCACTATAAAGCTACATTCGGAAGGTACTACGTTGTGAGCTTTGTTTTGCGTGGAAATAGAGGTGACAGCCATGTGAACCCCGCCAAGCATATCTGAGACTTTCGGAAATTGTTTCTGCTGAAACCATTCAATGTCTTTTATAGCCTTATAAATCGCATTCTCCCCTTCATTTCTTGCTGCGTGACCGGCCACACCTTTAGCGATGCAATCAAGCACGAACAAACCTTTCTCTGCGACTGCCATTTTCATTAGCGTAGGCTCCCCGACAATTCCGGAGTCGATACGTGGAAGCAACGGTAACAGGTATTCAACTCCGTTGTGACCGGATATTTCTTCCTCCGCAGTCGCAGCCACCACAAGATTGAAGGGCAGGTTTTCAATCGAATAAAAGTGTAAAAAAGCAGCGATCAATGAGACGAGAGGGCCTCCTGCATCATTGCTCCCCAGTCCGAATAACTTTCCATCTTTTGTGGAAGGTAAAAAAGGATCCACCGTATAACCCCTGTTTGGCCTTACAGTGTCGTGATGAGAATTCAGTAGAATCGTAAACTTCTTTTCATCGAAAAATTTATTGACAGCCCAAACATTATTCAGATTTCTGTGGGCAGTTACTCCTTTGTTTTTAAAAAAAAGTTCCAGGAGATCAGCAGTTCCATTTTCTTCTTTGCTGAAAGAAGGTATCGCGATTAATTCTTTTAATAACTCCATCGCGTCGTTGAATGCAGCTTCACCAGGAGGATCAACCGCTTCCCCGCCTATAGGGTAAATATTTCCAGCATTGTGCTTCTCATTTATCATACAGAAAGTGTTGTCCCTTTTTCGCCGTTCAGCAGTTGCAAAAGATTTGCAGAGTTTCCAATAATTACTTCGCTCACCCCACTCCTGATCGCATCAAATGCATTATCAATCTTTGGAAGAATGCCGGCGAAAAGTTTCTGATCGGCCTTAAGTTGGCGGTAAAGTTTTTCATCCAGTTTTCCGATTACTGAAGATTCATCATTTATATCTTCCAGCACTCCGTTCTTTTCAAAACAATACACAAGCTTCACATTGTAACTGGTTGATAAACCGATTGAAACTGCCGCAGCCATTGTGTCTGCGTTGGTGTTCAGCATGTGGCCCTGCCGATCATGGGTCAGCGGAGCCAAGACCGGAACAATTTGATTATCCAAAAAAAGACTCCACAGGTGCGGCTCCACATTGGTAGAACCGATATCTCCTACCCAGCCATAGTCGATTGTTTTGACAGGCCGCTTCTGTGCAGGAACAAGGTTAGCATCTGCTCCTGTTACACCTATCGCATTACAATGAATCATCTGAAGGGCCGCAACAATTTTCTTATTTATAAGACCTCCGTAGACCATTGTGACAAGATCGATTGTGTGATCATCAGTGATTCGTCTGCCGTCAATGTATTTTGATTCGATCCCCAATTTATTTCCAATCGAGGTGGCAATTTTACCACCGCCATGCACCAGAATTTTCTTAGCCGTGATGCTTCCAAAATCTTTTAAAAAGGAACGAAGAGCTGCTTCATTGTCAATAACGTTTCCACCTATCTTAATCACTATGAGTTCCTCGCGACCAGTTTTCCGATCCTGGATGTTAGTTTGCGAAACGTTTGATTCACTCATGAAATACCGGTTAATATGTCGGCAAGCACGGCCTGTGCAGCCCAAACCCTGTTCGCTGCTTCCTGTATTACTACACTATTGTCGCCATCGAGAACTCCATCACTAATTTCCACATTTCTGCGTACAGGAAGGCAATGCAGCACTTTTGCATTATCCGTTCGTGCAATTTTTTCTGTTGTAATCATCCAATCGTCATGACCGGCGGTTACTTTACCGTAGTCTTTATAACTACTCCAGTTTTTCACATAGACAAAGTCCGCATCTTTCAACGCCTCATCCTGATCGTTAGTAATCGTAGCGCCTTCGGTAAATTCATCAGCAAGATCAAAACCTTTCGGATTTGCTATAACAAATTCTCCCTCGCCCCATGCATTCATCCATTCACTGAAGCTGTTCGCAACGCACTGTGGCAAAGCCTTTATATGAGGCGCCCAGGTCAAAACAATTTTCGGCTTCTTTTTGCCAATTGAATCAAGATGGTCCTTTATGGTTATAATATCAGTCAAACTCTGTAACGGATGAACAGTTGCGCTCTCAAGACTCACCACGGGAATCTTTGCATAGCGCACAAATTGGTTGATAATAAATTCTGAATAGTCTTCTTCCCTGCTTTTCAAAGATGGAAATGTGCGAACGCCCAAAATATCAAAAT
>JBBSPT010000163.1:0-6548 GCA_038258515.1 Chitinophagales bacterium
AACCCTACAATTCATTCAATGTTGTTGTACGATCTTTGTTTCTCCACATCGGAAAATGTAAAGAATTTATAATGCCCGTTGCAGCACGGTTTGCGCTTTTCTGATTATCTGTGGAAACGAAGATTGCCGGATTCAAATCAGTGTTTTAAGACTTTGAATGGATTGCGAAATCCGAATGATTTTGCGTCGGTATTTTTAATTATATCTTCCAACGGGAACAGGCACAAAAAAACTTTTTTAGCGGTGAAAATATTAACTGAGCAAAAGATCTACTATACTTTGCGGATTGCTTCAGCGATGTGCTTCATAGGGCATGGAGTTTTTGGGATTATCACCAAACCGATATGGATTAATTATTTTGGTGTGTTTGGCATAGGGCCTGAACTCTCGATGCAACTTATGCCGTGGGTAGGATTGATGGATATTATTTCAGGTCTCGCCATTCTGTTCTATCCCTTCCGGGGAGTATTTGTCTGGCTGGTAGTTTGGGGAACCATCACTGCACTCTTACGGCCATTGTCCGGTGAGCCATTTGCAGAGTTTATCGAGCGTGCTGGAAACTTTGGTGCGCCGATGGCCTTCCTGGTTTTTGCGGGTGCAAAAGTTATTTCAACTAAAAAATTCTTCTCTCCTGTAAGACATGAGATAGAGCCTGATACGAAAGTTTTAGCGCGCCTTATTACGTGCCTGAGGATAATCGTTTTCCTGCTGATATTGGGTCATGGCTGGCTGAATCTTATTGAGAAAAAGGCTTTTGTTGAAATATATCACTCATTTGGTTTTTCAAGCCCGGGAACTACTGCTCAGATTGTAGGCTTGTTAGAAGTGATAGCGGCCTTTGCAATATTGGTAAAGCCATTCAGGTCTCTTGTACTTGTTATTTTTCTTTGGAAGGCTCTCAGTGAAATGTTTTATCCGCATTATGGTTTATTCGAATGGATAGAACGGGGCGGAAGCTACGGAGCTTTACTCGCTTTGTGGTTTGCGCTGGGGTTGATTCCGGAAGCGGACGGAAAAATGGCTCTCCCTTTTTTCGGTAATTATTTTTTAAGAGGGGGAGCTCAAAAAGCCGTTTCTTCTAAATTTAATACCTAATGCTGAAATGAAGAATTTGCTGATTGGTTTTATGTTGCTAAGCTCCTGTAAGGACGCAAGTCCTGATCAACTTGACAAAGATCATATTGAGAATATGGCAAAAGACTTTATGAGAGCAACGGTGATCCCTTCAATGAAAGATCCAAAACCTTACGAGGTTGTGGATGCTAAAGTAGTGGTGAAAAGGGCGAGTGATAACATAAACGATTACAGGTTTGTGTATCAGCATTTGTCCTTCAATCATTTTGATTCTTTACAGAACAAGAGGAGGCTTGACTCAATTGTAAGAGTTTCGACCGATCCTGATTCGATCGTAAGCGTCACCGTGAATGTAGGTTACAGAACACGCTATCAAAGAGGTGATATCGTTCTCGACAGCATCAAGCTGAAATACGATCGTACGAATGATAAAATTTCTTATTGGCCATTTTGACAATGGCTCTGGTCTGAAAATTAAAAAGCGGATTTATAAATTTTTAAAAAAAATGAAAACAAGATCTCTCTTTTATTCAATGATGATTTCACTTTGCTTTGTGGCGTTCTTTTCTTCGTGCAAGCAAAAAAATAAAGACTATACAAAAGTATTGCACAATCCAAACTTGTATGTGGACGTGATGCACAAGCTCAACTATGTCATCATTTATGATATTTTCACACCGCCCGTTGCTGCAAGAATCTTTGCTTATTCCAACCTGGCAGGATATGAAGTGTTGGCGCAGGAAGGCACGAACTATAAAACTTTGCAGAAGAAAGTAAACGGGCTGAATAATATTCCCGCTCCGCCTAAGGATATAAAAGTTGATTTTCCTTTTGCATCTGTGATTGCAATGGCAATGGTTGGGAAACAGTTCACTTTTTCTGATGATACAGTTCAGGAGGTAATTGATTCTGTAAAGTCAGTAGCTAGCAACGCTGGAATGCCGGATGAGCTGCTGGAGAGCTCTGTTGCGTACGGAACGCAGGTAGCTGACTCAGTAATATCGTGGGCCAAAAAAGACAACTATGCCCAAACGAGAGGTTCACGTTTTACACTTTCCCAGGAAGAGGGACACTGGTCGCCGACTCCTCCTGGCTACTTTGACGCGGTGGAACCAAAGTGGGAAACTATTCGTTGTGCGGTGATGGATTCGGCCAACATGTTTGCGCCACGCGGCCTTCCGAAGTTCAGTACTGATACGACGAGTGCATTCTATAAAATGGCCGCAGATGTTATGCATACGGTAAGTACGCTTGATGACAATAAAAAATGGATCGCTAATTTCTGGGACTGCAACAGCTTCAAGCTTCATGTGCAGGGTCACGCTATGTTCGCCACAAAAGCAATGACGCCGGTTGGGCATTGGATGGAGATTGTTGGAATAATTGCAAAAAACAACAATGCTGATTTCCCCCAGACGGTTTCCGCTTACACTGGTGCAGCTCTTGGCATCTACGATGCATTTATTGCTTCGTGGTGCATCAAGTTCAGGACAGATATTATTCGTCCTGAAACATATATCAACCGATACATAGATCAGAACTGGATGCCGTACTTGCAAACCCCTCCCTTTCCTGAATACAACAGCGCTCACTCTACGATCTCTGCGGCGGCGGCCACAGTGCTTGCGACTATTTTTAAAAATACCGCTTTCACGGATTCTTCTGAACGCGACTGGGGTTGGCCGGACAGGAGTTTCAAGTCTTCTGACGATGCAGCCATGGAAGTTTCTTTCAGCAGGCTATATGGAGGCATTCACTACAGGCAGTCAGTACAGGACGCCTATGAGCAAGGTAAAAAAATCGGCGCTCTGGTAATGAGCAAATTGACTAAGGAGGATCATATTACATCAAGTAATTAGGGACCGGCAATCCTTCTCAGGCGCTAATTAATGAAAAATACCTTTTGGGCTGCCGCGGCAGCATGATGATTCTGCTAACCAGAAAATCATTGATGAACTTTTACTTTCAAAATCAAACCAAAATAACTTAAAAATGAAACAGATACTTTTAGCTCTCACTCTCGCATTTTTCACTCTCATTCAGGCGAACGAAATAAATGCACAGGGATGTGTTGCCATCAGGAGCACAGGTGGCCAGTGTACAATGGATCATGAACAAATGGACACATTATCAGGATGGACATTGAATGTAAACAACCGGTATTTCAGATCGTTCAGGCATTTCGTTGGAACAACAGAGCAAAAGCAACGGGTTGCCGGCGGCACACAGGTTATCAATCATTCCTACACGGTAGATGTCGCTCTACTGCGTAATCTTAACAAGTGGTGGTCGATTGGATTTGATGTTCCTATTCTTGCCAACAAACGCTCATCGCTTTATGAACATGACAGGATTTCAAGACATGCTACCAATTCATTCGGGCTCGGCGACATTCGTCTTACCGCATATCGCTGGATGCTTGATCCGGCCAAAATGCTTAAAGGAAACATCCAGTTTGGATTAGGTCTGAAATTGCCCACAGGCGATTACAACTACCAGGACTTTTTTTACAAAACCGATTCCACCAGTCTTTTGGGCCCGGTCGATCAGTCAATTCAATTGGGCGACGGCGGTACTGGCTTCAGTCTCGAGATGAATGCCTATTATAATATTTCAAAACATTTTAGTTTATATGGAAATGTTTATTATTTGGCAAATCCAAGAGAACAAAATGGAACATCGACTTCACGTGGCGCCGCACCGTCACAAAGCGCGATAGAATATGGAAGCAGCACAATGAGTGTCCCTGACCAATACCTGCTTCGTGGTGGATTTAATTTAACAGCTAATCGTGCAACTTTTTCTCTTGGTCTGCGCGATGAATGCTTGCCGGTGCACGACCTTATTGGTGGTAGCAGTGGTTTTAGAAGGCCCGGTTACATTATTTCTGCAGAGCCGGGTTTGACCTATGCACTCAAAAAAATAAATCTTTATGCATACGTTCCTGTGGCGATCGTTCGCAGTCGCACTCAAAGTGTGCCTGATAAAGTGAGAACAAAGCTTACAGGGCAATATGCCCAGGGAGATGCTGCCTTCGCAGATTATACTGTCAACGTTGGATTTACTGCAAGATTTTAAATAAAATATTTCTCAGGTAAACATGGATACAAATAAAACCTTCCTCTGCTGCTGGTAATATATGAGGTTCAAGGAGGGAGGTTTTATTTTCCAATTTGATTCAATCCTTTATTGATTCTTATGTGCCCGTTTCTGGTCGCGAAATGTGATACGTCCGGTAATTTCTCGCGCCAATTATCATTCCCTTGTAGGAAACTATGTCAAAGCAAGTAGCGCCTGAATTGGTGTATATTCGATATTATTAATTCTAACTACTCGCCATGCATAACTGGAAAATAAAAACTTCCCTTTTTCTCAATTATTTTGTTTTTGCCATTCTCCTGAACAGCGTTGGCACTGTTATTTTGCAGGTTCAGAATAATTATGGAGTTACACAGGGAGCAGCCAGCGTGCTGGAGGCTTTCAAAGATCTGAGTATTGCCATCGTCTCTTTTTTGGTGGCTTCTTACATCACCCGCATCGGCTACAAAAATTCAATGTTATTGGCACTTGCTTTGGTGATTATTGCATGCCTGGTAATGCCATTTATAGGAGGCTTTGCAATGACTAAAGTATTGTTTGCACTAACAGGGGCAGGTTTCGCATTGATCAAGGTTTCTGTGTATGCTACGATTGGGCTCGTTACCTCGAACAAAAAAGACCATGCAAGCTTCATGAATTTTATCGAGTCATTTTTTATGGTTGGTATTTTAGCAGGCTATTTTATCTTCAGTGCTTTTGTAACTGATGCGGATCCTACTTCACGTTCCTGGCTCAATGTTTATTATTTGCTGGCCGGCATTTCTGCTCTTGCGTTTATTTTATTGTTAAGTTCTTCGCTGGATGAATCTTCAGTAAAAAATGAAACTCCGAAATCCTTCCTCCTTGAATTTGGTGACATGGTTAAATTAGCAATTCGACCGCTTGTCCTTGTTTTCATCGTAAGTGCATTCTTCTATGTTTTAATAGAACAAAGTATTATGAGTTGGCTCCCAACTTTCAATAGCCAGGTGTTGCATCTTACTACAAGACTGAGCATTGAAATGGCGAGCATCCTTGCAGCATCAACCGCATTAGGGAGATTCATTGCCGGAATCGTTTTGCGGAAAGTAAACTGGCTTTTGGTATTAATTGTGTGTCTCTTCGGCGCGGCAATATTAGTGTTGCTGGTGATACCGCTGGCTTCAACTCTCCAAACTGCCTCCGTGAATAGTTGGGCCGATGCACCTTTTGTCGCATTCATTTTTCCACTGATTGGACTATTATTAGCGCCCGTGTATCCTGCCATCAATTCGGTGATGCTAAGCTCACTGGAGCCACGGCAACATGCTCCCATGAGCGGACTGATCGTTATTTTTTCAGCCCTTGGCGGCACTACCGGCTCAATAATAACGGGCCATATCTTTCAAAAATTTGGAGGACAAACGGCCTTCTATTTTTCACTGATACCTATCACTATTCTTGTGATAAGCCTAATCTTCTTCAACCGGTTACAAAAAAAATCAACCCGTAGAGAAGCTGCGGCGACAATTATCGGCTGATGAACTCTTTAAAATGAACACCATGAGACCAGAAACAATTTTCCAATTGGGTGAATTATTTGAACAAGTGCAGTTGCAGAAGATCTTTTCGGACAATAAAACCTTTGTTGATTGTGTGCCAAAGAAAGATCTGGAGGCTATACGAGAGCGTTATGAAGCGGAAAAAATTGATCCGGAATTTAATTTGCATGAATTTGTTGATAAGTATTTTACTCCACCACCAACAATATCATCCGGATACAAAAGTGACACGTCCCAATCAGTGATTGAGCACATTGAGCAATTATGGGATATTCTCACGCGAGAACCCTCAGATGATCTCGGTTCATTGATTGGACTTCCTTTTCCCTATATTGTTCCTGGCGGACGTTTTCGGGAAATATATTATTGGGATAGCTTTTTCACTTTATTGGGATTACAGGTTTCAGGTCGTGTGGAAATGATTGCTAATATGGTTGATAATTTTTCTTTTCTCATTGATAAGATTGGTTACATCCCCAATGGAAATCGTAAATATTATATTGGCAGGTCGCAACCGCCCTTCTTTGCATGTATGGTTAAATTACTGAGTGAAGAGAAGGGACGAAAAATATTGGTTGATTATTTACCTCAACTTGAAAAGGAATATAATTTCTGGATGAAAGACAAGGATGTGCTGACTGCTGAGAATGTGGCAGTGAATCATTCCGTACTGATGCCTGACGGAAATATTCTCAATCGTTATTGGGATGTGCATGACTATCCCAGGCCAGAGGCTTACCAAAAAGAAGTCAGATGGGCGCAACCTGTCGAAGATGAAAAATCATTGTTCACACATTTACGGTCAGCCTGCGAGTCCGGATGGGATTTTTCAACACGGTGGTTTAAGAACGAAAA
>JBBSPT010000164.1:0-6542 GCA_038258515.1 Chitinophagales bacterium
TCTATCATCTCGCTCGGAATAGGTCGTAACAAATGTTTGTCCTGAATATTATCACGGCCCCTGGGATTATAGAGTTTCACCCTTTCAATCAGCTTGCCTGTTCTTTTCAAATCTGCCCAACGCAGTCGTTCACCTCCCAATTCCAACGCTCTTTCATTTAGCAGGAAATCCAGAGTAAGACTATCTTCCGGCACGATCATGTCAGCTACCATTCCCGGCCATGCAGCTCGCTTTCTCACTTCATTCAGATAATATAATCCTTCTGTCTTGCGGCTCTCTTTCATCAATGCTTCGGCTGCTATCAAATACATTTCCGCAAGCCGGAATTCTATGATATCACGTGTTCCTTCCGATGCATTGATCGATGCCCTGTTGGGATCATCATACTTTTTTAACTTAGGATATATCTGCAGGTTGCCAATGGTATTTTCTCCATCATAAAATGTATTTATATCGATGATCTTGTACGGTTTTGAATCCTTCACGCTCTGTGGTACAACATAAGGAACAACGATATAAGCCGTATCTCCAAGTTTCATTCCTGGAGGCAGGGTAGGTGCGTAATTTGCAAAATAGGTTTCCCTCCAGCTTTTGTCGTAACGGGAATCCCTCCAGCGATTTGATTGCATGAGGTCGAAGTAAAAACGGGTGGCCATATATCTCGGATATGGACGGTCATATTGCAGGGCTCTTGTCATGCCCGGTTGCAGATCATATCGTGGTGTGAAATACAAGTGAATCGTACTGGCAGGAATGTTTAACCGGGCATTTTGAGAAAATTGGATGGACCAGATCGTTTCGGCATTTTTCCGGTTATTGATATCCCAGATGTCGCCATAGTCGGGGAGAAGATTAAAATTATATTCGTCAATCACTTTTTTTGCAAACGTTGCAGCTTCGGCATTTTGATTGAGTGTAAGGTAAACTCTCGCTAATAAAGCTTCCGCTGCAGGCTTCGTCGCACGGCCCCAATCCGATTGTACTGGCGGAAGAAACTCTTCGGCTTTTAAAAGATCTGCTACGATCAGCTTGTACACTTCCGCCTGCGGAGCCCTGGTGGCCGTTGTTTCCACTTCCGTTACTTCTTCAGTTTTAAGGGGCAGATCTCCAAATTGCATTACAAGCACATGATAATACCAGGCACGTAAAAAGTATGCTTCTGCAACCTTTGCATCAAGCGCATCCTGTGTCATTCCCTCTACGGCCGGCGCTCTTGAAATTGCTGTGTTGCAAGCGGCGATTCCGAGATAGTAACCAGCCCACAAGTTGTAAACAATGCTGTTTGCAGGTTGCAATGCCGGCAGGTAGGAGTTGAATTCATTAGCGCCTGCGTCAGAAGCGTTGGTCCAAAGATCTGTCCCATAGATGAACATTGCGATTGCATCTCCATTCATCTGGGAACGTGTTTGCGTATAGCAGGAGTTAACAAGATCTTTAAATCCCTGTGCAGTTTTATAATATGTGTCTGCGACGGGTGCGCTTATATTTTTCTCTTCAAGTTGCTTGGAACACCCCAACAGAAATAATGCTGAAAGAAATCCCAAAACACATGTAGTTCTTATATTTTTCATCGTTCAATTTTTTATTTATAAACCAATGTTTATTCCCAATACCAGCGTTCTTACAGCAGGATATGTTTGAACATCGCCCCACCAGCCTGCTCTCATATTGAATTTACTCAGTTCTGATTTTGTCCAGTAAAAAAGATTTTCTCCAGAGAAATATACTCTTGCATTTGCAATACTTATTCTTGAAAGCAAAGAAGGAGGAATGGTGTAGCCGAGAGACAATGTACGCAAGCTTATCATGCTGGCATCGCGGTAGGTTAGCGTGCTCCCGTCTAGCCCGCTTCCTTCGTACAGTTGGTTTGGTCTTGGATAATCATTAGTAGGATTGGTAGGAGTCCAATAATCGAAGATGATTTTATTGTAGCGCTTTTTTGCAAAAGGTGCAAATGCTCCTACGGATGTCATTCCTCCCCACCTGACATTGATCAGGAAAGACAGATCCCAATTCTTATAGGAAAACTGGTTTGTGACCGTAAAAACTAAATCGGGTTCCCGGTTGCCAAGAATTACCCTGTCATCTGCAGAAATTTTTCCGTCATTGTTTACATCCTGCACTTTGATTTGACCTACATCGCGGCCATACCCGGATGCTGACGTTTTTTCATCCGTTTGCCAGATTCCAATCTTTCTATAATCGTAATAAACTGTTATGGGCTGACCAATAAACCACCCGTTTCCAATATCATCTATTTTGCCATTGTAGAGGGTGACAATTTTTGTATGATTTGCATAAATTGAGAAATTAGAGTTCCATCTAAAATTTTTGGTGTTGATATTCGATGTTCTCAATCCAAGTTCCCAACCCTTGTTGTTGGTGCTCCCGATATTTTCCAGTACCTGGTCGTAGCCGGATGTTACCGGCAATTTTCGGAACATCAGCAAATCGTAAGTATTCGTGTTATATAGCTCAAGGTTACCGGTGATCTTATTATCAAACAGGGCAAAATCCAGTCCCAGGTTATACACCTCAGTGCTTTCCCATTTAAGATTTTTATTTGAAAGAGCCGCCGGTCTGTATCCGAATGCTGCCACTTCATTCCATGAATAGGTTGTTCTTCCAAGACTGCCTTGTGTCTGGTAAGGGCTAATGGCCTGGTTACCCGTGACACCATAACTCAGCCGTATTTTCAAATCGGAAAGCCAATTTTCGGTAGGTTTCATAAAGGGCTCCTGCGAAATTCTGTAAGCGATTGCTGCAGATGGAAAATAACCCCATTTATGGCCGGGAGAAAACTGGGATGCTCCGTCTGCACGAACAGAAAGCGTGATTAAATACTTGCTTTTGTATCCATAAAACAGTCTCCCTACGTAGGAGGCCAGTGACCATTCTGATAAGTCGGAACTTACCGCACTCACGAGGTTCGCGCTTCCAATATTCTGAAACCTGGAAGGTTCGTAAGGCAGGTCACTCACGCCTGCACCGCTCGTTTCAGTCCTTGATTTTTGAAAACCTTGTACGGCGGTTAGGGTAAAGTGGTGATCGCTTTTGATTGTTTGATCCCAGGTTAATGTGCTTTCGTATATTTTGAAATTATCGACACCATTGTCTATGCTGGCAGTGGGTAAACCGAGATTTCTTGCCAACGAATAATAGCCATCAGATTGTTTCCTCGTATTTAATTTGAAATTTTCTCCAAGGTTCAACCGGTAAGTGAGGTGATCGGTAATCTTGGCCTGCACATAAGTATTGATAAAAACGCCCCATCTTTTGTTCGCGCCTCTATGCGAATCCCAGACATAGTCTGCAAGCGGATTCAACTCCAGCCCATCGGTGGTGAGCGCAAATCGCGGCGTGACGCCATCGTCTTCATAAATTTGCCCCAATGGATTTCCATTGATCGCACTTGAAAGCGCACTGGGATTGCTTTTCTCTGATTTGTCTGTATAGCTCAATTGAATCGATGTTCCCGCTGTAATTCTTTTTGATAAAGTGAAATCAAGATTTGACCGTAAAGTCATACGACTGAAAATATCATCGGGCATCAGACCTTCCTGCCTGAAATAGTTTGCAGCAAAATTGTATTTCACAGACTCGTTTCCTCCATTTACACTTATCTGGTGTTTTTGCTGATTGCCATTCTGAAAAAGCAGGTCCTGGAAATCTAATCCTTCTCCTTTGGCAAGTACTGTTTTCAATTCTATAACATCAAAGATGACAGAATCATAATGGGCATTTATATCCGGATAAGGATAGCCACCTGGCTGGGCTCTGAATGCTTCCCGCCCCCATTCTGCGTATTCAACTCCGTTCGCATAGGGAATGCGCCCATATCGCAATTGCGTTCCGGCATAGGTTTCAAATCGTATCCTTGGTGCCCCGGTTTTTCCGCGTTTCGTGGTAATGATAATTACACCATTCGCACCTCTCGACCCATAGATTGCTGTGGAGGAGGCATCTTTCAATACATCGACGGAACTTATGTCATACGGATTGATATCGTTGATGCTGCCATAATAAGGCATACCATCCAAAATAATCAGGGGGTCATTTGAAGCTGTAAAAGATCGTTGGCCACGAAGTAAGGTATTAGACCCATCTCCTGGCCTTCCGCCATCGCTGAGAATATCCAGGCCAGGAATCCGTCCCGCTAAAGCCTCATCAAGATTGGCCACAGGCATGTCCGCAAAATCCTTTTCAGAAACAGAAGACACGGAGCCTGTAAGGTCTTTACGCTTTTGTGTCCCATAACCGATCACTACCACCTGGTCCAGTGTGGTTACATTTTCAGCCATCTTCACAACGAGAGACAGCGTTGCATCCGGCTTTACATTGTAGCCTGACAGAGTTTGATCTTCATAGCCAACGCTTGAAAACGTGAAGTTATAGGGACCGCCGGATGGAATGTTATCGAAAGAAAAAGCGCCTGAACTATCCGTATTTGTTCCTGATGAATATTTTGTTTTGTTGCTTTTTATAATCACGGACACGGCTCCGATATGTGCTCCGGAATTATTTTCCACGACACCTTTTACATGACTTGTTTTTGTCTGTGCGACAGATGTACATTGAAATAAGATCAATGCGGAAAACACCAGGGAAATAATCCTTGTCCCGGATCTGATACAACTGGTTCTCATAATAGAAGCAATTAATGGTTACTAAATAAGTTGATGGATGGCCTGAATTAGAAATTATTTTTAAAGACTTGACAGGCCTGAAATTGCAGATAAGAAAAAAGATGGGGGATGTTCTTTTTTAATTTTCATTTGATAGTAGTTTTAATTTTGATTGTCTTAATTAATCAACAGCATAAACAGGAACCATTAATAAAAATGCAACCGTTATTTGATACCTGTGATTTTGGGTAATAGGAGTAATACGTTTGTAAAAGATTTTACCCCTACAAAGGATTGGCTTGTCAAAAAATAAAAAACTTAAAAGGCAACGGGCGATTTATAATGGTTGGTTTCAAATGAATATCAAAATAAATCAGGGACTGTAGAAACAGTCCCCGTAAATTAAAACTACTGCTGAAAAAGTTTGACGTTCTTTTGATTCCCGAAAGTCATTTATAGAACAAATTTATTTATAGAATTTCTTTATCCCTTACTTGCTTCTTTACTTACAGATTCAGCGAGACCCCGTATATAGCCCATTGCATACAGAGCGCCCAGGGTCATGTAGCCCGCACGCTCGTTGGTTTCCCCATGAAGGGTTGGCACATGATCGGGACGTATTGTTCCGGTGAAACCAATATCATGATAAGCTTTCATCGCCTCGTACATATCGATCTGACCTTCGTCATGAAAACATTCTGTGAATTTGGTGCTTGGCAACTGTCCGCTTAGTTCGTTCACGTTACGAAAGTGAACAAAATTGATCGCTCCTCTTTTACCCCATTTCCTGATCAGCGCCGGAATGTCCGCTCCCATCAGGGCGAAGTTGCCCTGGCACATCGTGAGTCCATTGTATTTATTTGGGTAAATATCAAGCATCCTGTCAAAATTGGCTGGAGAGGTCATGATTCGGGAAATGCCCTTGATCTGGTCCACCTGCGGATCATCAGGATGAAGCGAGAGGTTCATGCCGATCTTCTCTGCTTCGGGAACGACCGCCTTTAAAAAGTATTCAAGATTTTTCCACAATGCATCTTTTGAGACCTCACCATATTTTGTCAACGGTGCATCTTTGATGTCGTTGTAATCAAATGCCGTTACAAATGAACCACCTCGCCCGGGACTATCCATTTTCGTCCTGAACCAACTAACGACCGGCATCCAGTTGTAACAGATCACATCGACATCACCGTACTTTTTCAAATTTTTCATGAATGTGATGAAGTTTGAAATCTCTTCATCTCTGCCTTCAAGGGCAAGTTTCGTTTTCTCTCCCAGTGATGGGGGACCCTCCACGACAGTCCACTTTATTCCTTCCTTTTGCCACGCTTCTTTGGTAGCAGTAATTGCTTTAGGATCCCATGGTTTCAGATCGCCGGTTCTTATAACTCCGCCAACTGCGTGCATTACATCCATTTGCCTTGCGAATGGTACACGTGGAGAATTGGGAGACATTGCGAGCGCAAATTTCAATCCTGCATCTCTGACAAATGGTCTCTTCTTTTCTGTAAATGATTTTTTTTCAGAAGCTGCTTTAGCCACAGATACTCCTGTTATGGAAATAGCCGCAGCGAGTGACGCTCCTTTCCTGATAAAATCCCTGCGATTGTCTTTCATTTTTTGAGTTGTATAGTTTATAATTCGAATCACATTGAAAGCACTGCGAGCTTCATAGCTTTTGCAAATGCTATATTGTACGTTTGCCCTGCATATCCACCTCCACCGGGATACATATTTTTAGTGCCTCCCGGATGCTCCCTGTCATAATCAAGCGCCCTTGGATGTTCAGGATAAAGTCCGCGGTTGTACTTCACACCGATCAGGTCACGCATCACTGCAAACATGTTTACCTGTCCTTCGTCAAAGAATACCTCTTCATATTTTTCATAAGGTTTCTGAACGGTCACATTGCGATAA
>JBBSPT010000165.1:0-6536 GCA_038258515.1 Chitinophagales bacterium
CTTCCAACGCAACCATTTTATCTACGAATTCATTTACGGTCGGATTGCTAAAACGGCTGTAGATATTATCGTCAGTTTCATCAGCAAATGCCGCCCTCATATCTTCCGCATTGTCAAAACAAAAACTACTTGTGAGAAATAACGGGGTGGAATGTTCCATTTCGTTTGTTCGCTTAGTCTGTATTCGGATAGCTTTTGTTTCAGGACGCTGTTCCATCAATGAGATTTGATTTAGGTAAAATAAAATTTTGGCAAATGTAGTTCATGCTTATTCTAACAGCAAAGCAATTTTGTGCCTGCAAATACGATCTTCAAACTGCAAAATTCATATTTCCAGGCATTGCATGATGAAACTGCACCTGCATGACAATACTGCAGCAACGATCCAAAGAATCCGGGTAAAACCCCTGTGCACAATTGTTTCGTTATCAGCGGTTAGCGTGTTAGATGGGTTACTTTTCACAGCTTTTGGCATTATTATGGCGAATGCCGGCTAACCAAACTATTCACGGAATAAATAAAAATATCAATTGAATAGGAAGCGGATTGCTGATACAAGATCAGCAATCCGCTTCGGCATAAAAAACAGAAAATGAAGAGTAAGATAAACCTCGTGACGGAGATAGCTTTTTCCAGCCGTATAAGAAACAATCAACCGGATGGAGGCCTGGCCTACCTGAACATAAGCAAGTTATCGCGTGTGTACCGCGTTGCGACATCAGTTTTTTTCTTTATTGCAGGCTTGACTTTTTCCACTTGGGCGAGTAGAATTTCAGATATTCAAAGCAAATTAAACTTAAGCGATGCCGGGTTAGGAGGTGTTTTATTTGCGCTGCCCGCGGGACTTATTACAAGTCTGCCTTTTTCGGGCTGGCTCGTGGCGCGGTTCGGAAGCAAGCGGCTTGTAATTGCGGGAGCATTGCTTTATCCGCTTGTGCTTATTCCATTGGCGCTCACAACCTCACTATCGCAACTTGTAGTTGCCTTGTTTTTCTTTGGACTGTTTGCGAACCTCATTAATATTGCGATGAACACTCAGGCAGTGGGTGTTGAAAAATTATATGGAAAATCCATCATGGCATCCTTTCATGGATTGTGGAGTATTGCAGGATTTGCCGGCGCGATCATCGGAACAATTTTTATATCGGCGGGGCTGAGCATCTCTGTGCATTTTTCTATCATTTTTATTGCATCCTTGTTCCTGGCGCTTGCCGCTTACAGACATGCACTTCCACACGATGCTCAAATTGCAAAGTCACAACCTCTGTTTGTAAAGCCGGATAGAAAGTTGTTATTGCTTGGAATCATTGCATTTTGCTGTCTTCTTTGCGAAGGAGCAATGGCAGATTGGAGTGGGGTTTATTTTAAAAAAGTAGTTGAAACTCCACCTTCATATACGACGCTTGGTTATGTTGCTTTTACCAGCACCATGGCCGCGGGCCGGTTTGCAGGCGATTGGCTGGTAGTGGAATTTGGAGTAAAAAGAATGCTGCAAATGAGTGGTCTTCTTATTACCATTGGCTTATTGAGCGCGGTAATGTTTCCCGTGCTGATAATCGCAACTATTGGATTTCTTCTCGTCGGCTTTGGAGTTTCCTCTGTTGTTCCGATTGTCTATGGTCTTTCCGGAAGAAGTTCTAAAATGCCGGCAAGCACTGCATTGGCTGCAGTGTCCACCATTGGCTTTCTCGGCTTTCTGATTGGTCCGCCACTGATTGGCTTCGTAGCCGAAGCGATCAACCTGCGTTGGTCATTTGCATTGGTCGCACTCCTCGGAATAGGAACTGCGGTGCTGGCCGGCAGGATAAAAAATGAAAATTAAAATCATTAAATAAATTTTTATGAAGTACAACATTGACAAGAATAATTTAAAACGAAAAAAGAACGACAAAAAGATTCACAACGCCTTTCAATCTTTATTCACCACGAATGCGGACGATGGAACAGTAAAGCGTTTTAAAGACGGAGGCTTTATCGCCTGGCCTGAAGAGAAATCCCAGACGCGTGACAATAAGGATTGCGAAGTCAGGGAAGGACGAACCAAAAACGGTGGATTTATAGCCTTTCCAAAATAAAACAATATTTAAAGCAACGCCCTTAGCGGCAGAGACCATTGCTTAACTGCAATGGTCTTTTTTTATGCATACATTCACTTGCTTTTGGATTCCTAACTTCCTGCCATAGAAAAATCGGGATATTTGAACTTGAATCAATTATTCATGTTTTTACTCATCAGCATGAATTTTGCTTGAAAGGAAAAGTGTGACAAATTGCAGGACCGGATAAAATCAACAACTAAAATGAACAGATGTCATTTGCAGAATTTTGGGATTGCATTGATTCTCCTGGTCACACAAAATCTATCTGCTCAGTTACCGAAGGCGAACACCTATTGTAATCCCTTAAACCTGGATTATACCTATATGATCTATAATGCCAACAATGATATTTCGTATCGTTCAGGCGCAGACCCGGCAGTTGTAAAATTTCGTAATGAATATTATATGTTCGTAACCCGTTCCCTCGGTTACTGGCATTCCACAGATTTAGTGAACTGGGATTTCATCTATCCTGAAAAATGGTATTTCCAGGGTTCAAATGCTCCGGCAGCGCAGAACTATAAAGATTCGATTCTGTATGTGACCGGTGATCCTTCTGGGTCCATGAGTATTCTTTATACAGATGACCCCAAAAAAGGTGACTGGAAAGCTGTTCCTTCTATCTTAAATAATTTGCAGGATCCTGACCTCTTCATTGATGATGACGGCAAAGCATACATGTACTGGGGATCGAGCAATGTTTATCCAATCAGGGCGAAAAAATTAGACAGGGAAAAACGGTTTAGACCGTCGGAAAAAACCTGGGAACTTTTTAATCTTGATCCTGCAAAACATGGCTGGGAGAGGTTTGGTGAGAACCATGCTGACACTGTGTTGGGAGGATATATTGAAGGCCCGTGGATGACGAAGCACAATGGAAGATATTACCTGCAATATGCTGCACCCGGCACTGAATTTAATGTGTATGGCGATGGAGCTTATATAGGTGACTCAGCATTGGGTTCTTTTTCATACATGCCTAATAATCCATTTTGTTACAAACCGGGCGGCTTCATGAATGGTGCGGGGCATGGAAGCACTGTTGAAGGTTTCGCCAATACGTTTTGGCATTTTGCGTCGATGGCAGTTTCCGTAAATGTAAATTGGGAAAGACGCATTTGTATGTATCCAACCTGGTTTGATGAGGATGGTCTCTTACATAGTGATACAAGGTTTGGTGATTATCCCCACATGGCTCCTTCGCAGCCGGGGAAGGAAGGAGCGTTCACAGGATGGATGTTGTTGTCTTATAAAAAACCAGTACAGGCTTCTTCAACCTTAGACAGATTTGCCGCAAAAAATATCAATGACGAAAATGTAAAAACATTTTGGGTCGCGCAGAAGAATGATGACAAACAATGGGTGGAAATCGATTTGCAAAACAATGCGAATGTGATGGCGATCCAGGTAAATTACCACGATTACAAATCAGGGTTGTATGGAAAAATTCCAGGCCTGCGTCACCGTTATTCTATAAAAGGTTCATTGGACGGCATCCGTTGGATTTCACTTGTTGATAGAACAGATAATTTCCGCGATGTTCCTAATGATTATGTAGAGCTTGCTACTCCCCGAATGGTTCGATATATCCGGTATCAAAATATTGAAGTTCCGACTCCAAACCTTGCCATTTCCGGTTTGCGTGTCTTCGGAATCGGCCAGGATAAAGCGCCTGGGGAGGTAAAGCATTTTAAGGTAAATCGTAAAAGTGACAGAAGAGAAGCGATGATTACCTGGGAAAAACAAACCGGGTCGCAGGGATATAATATTCTTTGGGGTATTTCACCGGAGAAATTATATAATTCATGGATGATCTATGGAAATGATTCACTTGATTTGAAAAGTCTCTCAAGAGATCAAACATATTATTTTTCAATCGAAGCATTCAGTGAAAATGGAGTGGGAGGAAGGTCAGAAATTATTAAAATAGATTAGCACTTTCTAACATATCCGGTAAATTGAATTCATCACATTCGTCATGGCTGTTAATTTTTTAAAAAGTATTATTATGAATAAGATTATTAAACTCTTTACTCTTTTCCTTTTCTATTCGATTCCGGCATTGCATGCACAACACGCACCTTTTTATTCCGAAATACAGGACTTTAAGAAGCAGGACAGTCTTCATTTTCCCCCGTCCAATGCTATTTTATTTGTTGGTAGTTCTTCCTTTAGAAAGTGGCAGGATGTGCAGGATTATTTTCCCGGTCGCACCATCATCAACCGTGGATTTGGCGGCTCTTCTCTTCCTGACGTGATACGTTATGCCGATGATATTATTTTTCCTTACAATCCAAGACAGGTCGTAATCTACTGTGGTGATAACGACTTGGCAGCTTCAGACAATGTTACAGCCAATATTGTGTTTACAAGGTTTACGCAGTTATTTGATATTATAAGAAATAAGATGCCATCTGTTTCAATTGCATTCGTGTCGATCAAGCCAAGCCCGAGTCGTCAACATTTGATGAAAAAGATGGATGATGCGAACATGATGATAAAAGAATTTTTAAGAAATAAGAAAAATGCCGCATTCATCGACGTGTACAGTGCCATGCTTGACGCAAACGGTTCTCCGCGAAAAGATATTTTTCTCTCTGACAATTTGCACATGAACGAGAAAGGCTATGCAATCTGGAAAAAAGTGATGGCTCCTTTCCTGGTGAAAAAATAAATCCCCATGATATTAATAACACGATTCTACGCGGTTTTAGCGATTGTCCTTTGGTCTTTCTCAGCTCAGTCACAGGCCCCGAAAATGAAGACCTTCATCAATGCACTGATGGCTAAAATGACATTGCAGGAAAAAATCGGACAGTTAAACCTTCCGGGGTCTGGTGACATTGTTACCGGGCAGGCGGGCAACTCAGACATTGCAAAGAAGATAAGGGATGGAAAAGTTGGCGGGCTCTTTAATATAAAAGGAGTTGACAAAATTCGTGCTGTTCAGCAAATTGCTGTTGAAGGAAGCCGCCTGAAGATCCCGCTGATTTTCGGCATGGATGTAATTCATGGATATCAAACCGTGTTTCCCATTCCGTTAGGTCTTTCCTGTAGCTGGGATATGCCACTCATAGAAAATGCAGCGAAGGTATCGGCACGGGAAGCGAGCGCTGATGGTATCTGCTGGACTTTCTCGCCAATGGTTGATATTTCCCGCGATCCCCGCTGGGGGCGTATCGCAGAGGGCGCGGGGGAAGATCCATACCTCGGTTCCAGGATAGCAGAAGCATTTGTACATGGTTACCAGGGTAGCGATCTTTCCCGGAACAACACCATCATGGCCTGCGTAAAACATTTTGCATTGTACGGCGCAGCCGAAGGGGGACGGGATTATAATACAGTTGACATGAGTCATCAAACGATGTACAACATTTACTTTCCACCATTCAAAGCTGCAGTGGATGCAGGGGTTGGCAGCGTAATGGCCTCCTTTAATGAGGTGGATGGCATACCTGCTACGGCAAACAGATGGCTGATGACTGATGTGCTTCGCGAAAAGTGGGGATTCAATGGTCTTACGGTGAGCGACTATACCGGCATCAACGAAATGATAGCGCACGGAATCGGCAATTTGCAAACAGTGTCAGCAAGGGCAATCAATGCAGGGTTGGATATGGATATGGATATGGTGGGAGAGGGTTTTCTAACAACTTTGGGAAAGTCGTTGAAAGAGAACAAGGTGACATTGCAACAGATTAACGATGCCTGCAGGAAAGTTCTTGAAGCAAAATATAAATTAGGATTGTTCGATGATCCTTATCGTTACTGCAATGATGAGCGGGCAACCACTGAGATCTTCACTGAGGCCAACAGGAAAGTTGCCCGCGAGACTGCTGCGCAGACATTCGTTCTGTTAAAAAATCAAGATAACATTTTACCAATAAAAAAGACGGGGACGATTGCATTGATTGGTCCACTTGCTGATGCAAAAGAGAATATGACGGGAACCTGGAGTGTTGCTGCTGATTTTTCAAAATCAATTTCTTTATTTCAGGGATTGAAGAACATTGCCGGCGATAATGTAAAAATAAACTTTGCGCTTGGCGCTAATTTATCAGCAGACAGTCTTTTTGAGGAGCGAGCAGGAATGTTTGGGAAATCATTCAAACGGGATTTACGCCCCGCGCAGGAGATCATGAATGAAGCGGTTGCCCTGGCAAATCAAAGCGATGTGATAGTCGCAGCCTTAGGAGAGTCTGCGGAGATGACCGGCGAAAGCAGCAGCCGATCCGACATTGAAATTCCACAGTCGCAAAAGGATTTATTGAAGGCATTAGTGAAGACGGGTAAACCTTTAGTGTTGGTATTATTTACTGGTCGTCCACTGGCTTTAAAATGGGAAAATGAAAATGTACCTGCCATTCTCAATGTTTGGTTTGGTGGTTCCGAGGCTGGTAATGCTATCGCCGATGTTTTGTTTGGAGACGTAAATCC
>JBBSPT010000166.1:0-6534 GCA_038258515.1 Chitinophagales bacterium
CTGAGTGATCCTTCCTTTTACAGGGAAGATTCAAAGATAATTTCCAGGTCTATCATCTCCTACATACACCCTAAGGTTTTTGAACCAATGCTCAATCACCTGGAAGAAATGGAATGTTTAAAGGAAATGGTTGATCAGTCAAAAAGAGGTATTTGCATTCATGGTGAAACGAAAGAAGAAATCGGCGAACGGCTTGTGTCTCTCACTTCCAAAAAGGGATTTGATAAAGTTGAAGGTTTGTTACGAATCATGTATATGATATCTACTTCGCCGGATAAATCTTATATCCTAAACGATGATCCTGCGGTTGTACCAAGCACACCCGACAGGATGAACGATGTACTTGAATTCATCAGGAATAAACTGAACGAACAAATTACATTGGAACAAGTGGCGGATGTTGCATGCCTGACTGTTCCGTCATTTTGCAGGTTTTTCAAAAAACGCACGAGGATGACCTTCTTCCAATATCTCACTAAACTGCGAATAGCACACGCATGTAAACTCCTCATCGAAGTAGACAAATCAGTCTCTTATATTGCAAACATGTGCGGCTATAATTCCGACTCACACTTCTGCAAAGTATTTAAAGATCATATAGGCCAAAGTCCCCATCAATACAAATCAAGTGTGAGCGCTGCTGTATAATTTTACGGGTATGATTGGGGGGCAGTTATGTAGCGCGAATGTCTAAAACAACTTACGTCCTGTCCCCGCATACCAGTAACTGTCCGGGACGGTTTCAAACTGCGAATTGCGTGGTAGGTTCTGTTTCTGATCTCACATTTCGCATGGTTCACATGCAAAAATCTTAACAATTCCCGGAATAATATTTTCGCAAGTGATAGAGAAAATCTCCCAGTCACAAGGCATTTCCTTTCCTAAAAAAATTCTTTAAATTGAAAGCTCCGGAGTCTTGATCACGAATCAACTTCTGTGTTCGAAGAAGCTATATACTGTTTAGCTTTTGAGAAGGCATTTGTAAGATGACGTTGTTTTTTTATGTGAGACATTTGTTCGTCATTATCATTTGAACAAGCACAACTTTTTACGAGGAAATAGGCGGCGACTGCCGTAGCCGCAGTTACAATAACAACAAGTAATTTTTTCATCAGGACTTTATTTGTTTTTTAAAATCAGTTTAATTCAAAATGATACCAATTCGTATGCCATCATTGACGAATTGAAAGTTGCAATATTCCTGATCTTTGTTTTGCAAGAATATTTTTAAGCGAGAAGTTCGATCGCCACCAAATTACCCTGCATCCCTGCATGATCCACAGCCAACAATCCGCTGCTATCGGCAATCATTTTATTTGCCCCTGCATTTAACAACATTTGCACTATATCGTTTCTGCCAAACATGGTCGCAAACATCAATGCCGTGCCGCCATTTCCATGCGTTGCATCTATGTCGGATCCATGTTGTAATAAAATAGTTGCAATTTCGACATACCCCTTAAAGCAAACTCCCATCAATGCTGTGTTACCGCCATTGTCTTTTGCATTTACATCGGCCCCGGCATCCAATAGTAATGTTACAGCTTCCAGTTGATTGTTGTAAGATGCAATGATTAATGGAGTATGTCCTTTCTCATTTGCAAAATTTACATCTGCCCCATCTGCTAAGAGAGTGGATATCCTTGCCACGTCTCCTGACCTGGCTGCGTTTATCAGTTCTTCCATTTATGTTGAATAAAAAAAGAGGGAACTGAATTAATTCCCCCACTCATTTTACGCAGGTACTTTATTCCCTTTCTCTCGTTCGAAAAAACGGTGTTGACCAATTGCTGTTATAAATGTTTTCGTGAAATTTTTATCTGAAATATTTCCAATCATCAGGCCCGTATCTTTCATACTATTAGGGTCTTTCTCCAGGTAGTTAGCCAGATAGCTCATGCTCACCAATTCACGTGCATTGCCATCGGCTGCGATTGCTTTGCAATGTAGAAATGCTTCATCGATGAAGTGGATTGCTTTGGGAATTTGTTTCAATCTTTGCACGCTCTTACTTCCAGACGGGATGTAAATGGCATCCACCAAAACCGATGAAAAAGTTAAAAAGCTGTGGTCAATTTTTATGCTGTTGCCGGCACTATCCTTCACTGATTCTGAATTCGGACCAATAATCTTCACCATAGCCCCTTTAGCTTCCAATGCGGATTTCATTACAGAGACGGATGTTGCATCGACTCCATCCGCAAGCAGGAAGGCAACTTGACGGGTTTTGATATTTCCTTTTATAGTATTCTCCATACTCAATGACGGAGCTGTCTCAATATTTTGATCCAACCGTATTGGTTGATAATCTTTCGGGTTAGCATCTGCTCCGAATTGATGATTGACAGGTTGCGATGGTTTTGAAACTTTCAGTCCGAGCCCGTCAGCAACTTTCTTTGCCAACCCCATATCTATTTGTGTAAGAAAGCCTATCAACCTTTGACGAATCTCCGTGATATCTACTTTCCCTAATTCAAAACAAAAAGCGTCTGCGATATGATTTTGCTCTGCTTCTGACTGACTATTATAGAACAAGGCAGGCTGACTGAAAAAATCCATAAAGCTTTTACTTCTTGCCCGCACTTTGTTCGCGTCCACTCTTTCCTGGTAGGTAGTAAACCCTCCTTCACTTTTCTTTGCCTGCATTGGATATCCGCCTGCAATCGAATTTGGATGATAGCTTGTTTTGCCTTTGTTAATTTCCATACGGGCAATACCATCCCGTTGGTTATTATGCATTGGAGCAATAGGCCTGTTGATGGGTATCTCGTGAAAATTCGGTCCACCTAAACGGCTTAGCTGCGTATCAGTGTAGGAAAATAATCTTCCCTGCAAGAGCGGATCGTTCGTGAAATCAATACCTGGCACTAAATGTCCGGGATGAAAAGCAACTTGCTCAGTTTCTGCAAAGAAATTATCCGGGTTGCGGTTCAATGTCATTTTACCAATGATCCTCACAGGAACAATCTCTTCGGGAATCAATTTTGTAGGATCTAAAAGGTCGAATCCAAACTTATGCTCATCTTCTTCCGCAACGATCTGAACACCGAATTCCCATTCCGGAAAATCGCCATTGTCAATTGCGTCATACAAATCACGGCGGTGAAAATCAGGATCCTGTCCATTAATTTTTAAGGCCTCATCCCATACCACAGAATGCACACCCAGCAATGGTTTCCAATGAAATTTTACAAAGTTGGATTTACCTTCTTTGTTTATTAAACGAAAAGTATGAATACCAAAGCCCTCCATCATTCTTAAACTTCTCGGGATGGCGCGGTCACTCATCAGCCACATTACGTTGTGCATAGTTTCGGGAGACAAAGAAACAAAATCCCAAAAAGTATTGTGGGCAGATGCAGCCTGCGGGATTTCATTGTGTGGTTCTGGCTTCACGGCATGAATAAGGTCAGGAAATTTAATTGCATCCTGAATGAAGAACACAGGCATATTGTTTCCTACCAAATCATAATTTCCTTCTTCTGTATAAAACTTTACGGCGAATCCTCTCACATCCCTTGGAATGTCCACCGAGCCACGGAAACCGGCTACGGTTGAAAAGCGAACAAACACAGGTGTTTCGCGTTGTGGTTCAGTCAGGAAACCCGCCTTCGTAAATTCAGCCAGCGAAGAATCATACACTCTGAAAACACCGTGTGCCCCGGAACCTCTTGCATGAACGATTCGCTCAGGGATGCGCTCATGATCAAAGTGTGTAATTTTTTCCCTCAGGATAAAATCTTCCAGAAGCGTCGCGCCGCGATCACCCACCTTTAAAGAATTATTATCATCGTTAATTTTCAAGCCCTGATTGGTCGTCATCTTCTGTTGTTGACTATCCTCCATGTTACCTTCCAGGTCGGCGAGCTTCTTACTTTTGTTATCTTTTTTACTCGGATTTTTGTTTTTCATAATTGCTATTTACAAGGTTTACCGACAGAAAATATCAATTTTCGTTCCATCCTTCTTTAGTTGTAAGACAAAATGAAAAAGCCATAAATAGTTTAGGAAAGTACCTGCGATTACTTTTTTGAGAATCTTATAAAATAAATATCACGGGATATTTTATTCATATATAAATTGCCTCATGAAAATGGAAGTTTGCGTCGGTGGTTTCCTAATGAAAAAGAACAAGTTCCTCTTTGCAAAACGGTCTTCAAAAAAAACATGGGCCGCGAAAGCCTGGGATATTGTTGGCGGTCGTTTGATAAAAGGAGAATGTCCACTATCTGCGCTGAAACGCGAAACTTTTGAAGAAACCGGCGTGAAGGTCCTGAATGCGCACTTATTGAAATCGGTTGATGTGTTGGATGAAAAAGCAAAGAAATATTTCAGGTATCACATTTATATGATCACTGCCTGGAAAGGAAAGCCGGCGAACTGTTCGGATGAACATACGGAAATACGCTGGCTTACAAGAAAGAAACTAGGCAAAGTCAATATTGCTTCAAAGATTTATTTAAAGCTCCTGGATGATTGGTTAAATGGCAATAAAATTGCTGAATAGTTTATCAACCCGAAAAACAATTTTCTGCAATTTCTGTTGATCGTGTTTATAATTTTGTTCAATAATAATTATTCATAATAAAAAATAAGTCTAACCAAAAATTAATATCATTAAACACATGAAGCGGATAGGCATTTTGGGGGCCGGACCAAGCGGATTATTTGTATTTAAAAAATTGATAGAGTCCGGCGAAAAAGATTTTCACATAGAAATTTTTGAAAGGAAAAAACAGTTGGGAGCCGGTATGCCTTACAGCACGGAGGGTGCAGCCTATGAACACATCACGAATGTATCCGGGAATGAAATACCAGAGCTCGCTACTTCTGTGATGGAGTGGCTACGGGCACTGCCACCTGAAAGGCTCGCAGAATTTAAAATAGATAAAGATAATTTCAACGCATATAAAGTTTTGCCAAGATTACTATTCGGTGAATATCTTGAAGCGCAATTCAGGCTTTTAAAAAAGCAGGCAGGCGAACAGGGTATCAGCACTGTCATTCGCTTAGGAATTAACGTCACAGACATTATTGACCAGCCTGCTACGAACACCGTTTCCGTAGAAAGTGACAAAGAACAACCGTTGGAATTTGACTATGTAATTATCTCGTCAGGTCACAACTGGCCTTTAAAGCATGAGGGAATCGTTCCACAGTATTTTGATTCTCCCTACCCCCCTGCCAAGCTTGAAATTTCTGTGAATTACCCGGTTGCCATTCGCGGCTCATCGCTTACCGCAATAGATGCTATCCGCACATTGGCAAGGAGCAATGGAAGTTTCACAAAAGATCAGGCAGGAAAAGTTTCTTATAATATTTTGGAAGACAGCAGGAAATTTAAATTAGTAATGCATTCAAGAAATGGCCTGCTCCCGGCGGTCCGGTTTCATTTGGAAGATTCTCACCTGGCAAAAGATTCTGTGCTGGCAAATGAAGAGGTACATGCAGTACGGTCTCAAAATGAAGGGTTTTTGCCTTTGGATTATGTTTTTGAAAAAAATTTTAAAGAACCATTTAAAGAAAATGACCCGGAGTTTTATGAACGCATCAAGCACATGGAGATAGAAGAGTTTGTAGCAGCGATGATGGATCTTCGGGAAAGTGTGGCTCCTTTTGACCTTTTCAAAGCGGAGTATGCAGAAGCAGAAAAATCAATTCGCAGAAAAGAATCCATTTATTGGAAAGAGGCTTTGGCTATTCTCAGCTTTGCAATGAATTATCCCGCAAAATATTTTTCGGCCGAAGATATGCTCCGGCTGCAAAAAGTATTGATGCCGCTCATCTCTATCGTGATTGCATTTGTTCCTCAAACCTCTGTTGAAGAAATACTGGCGCTTTACGAGGCAGGAGTTCTTGAAATTATCGCAGTAGGAGATGACAGTAATGTATCGCCGGAAACCGATGGTGGCGCCATTTATCATTATACCGATGATACAGGCAGGGAACAATCTGTACATTATAAAATGTTTGTCGACTGCATTGGACAACCACATCTTTATGTCAATGACATTCCATTTAAAAGTCTCGTGGATAATAAAACTGTGAGCGCTGCTAAAATAAAATTTCGCTGCCCCAGTACCGGGCTTTACGAAATGACAAAGGATAATAAAAGAATAAAGGAAGATGTTCACGGAAACTACTACATGAATGTTTCGGGCATAGCCATCAATGATAATTTCCAGGTGTTGGATGAATATGGAAGTTACAACAAACGCATTTTCATGATGGCAGTACCGTACATCGGTGGATATAATCCTGATTATTCAGGGCTTGATTTTTGCGAAGCAGCATCGACACGCATTGTAAATGCTATAACAAGTATTTATAGCAACGTAAAAGTTGCGATATAACAATTTCGTTCAGATAGCGCACTTCGCCATATTCACAAACCATGATCGTAACCTATAAAGAAGAGGGCTGGCGTGTAGTCACGCAAAGATCGCATGGCATACTTGCCGCACAACTTGGTGCACAATGGCGCATAAAAGACAGGCCCGCACGCTGGACTGAAACCCTTCTCGCTATTGCAGA
>JBBSPT010000167.1:0-6528 GCA_038258515.1 Chitinophagales bacterium
CGGTATCCCGCATAACCCAAAACCTCCAATCAATATAACACTGCCATCGTCGATATCGAAGATGGCTTCGATAGCGTTTGAATAGGTTTTGTTCATTTTATTAGTATTTTTTTATACACTGAATCAGCTCTCGGAGACCTGTGCCGTTCCTGGATGGCCTGTTCGTTTTCCTTCTGTTTGTGCGAATACAAACTGTCGAACATTTCCTTCATCATTTTCGGATGATCCATGTACCAGTTATAACTTTTGTCAAAGTCATCGGCGGTAACCCGGTGAACCTGGAATACTTTTTTCGTGAACATTTCCCTGGGGGCATCAGCGGTCATTGAAGAATCTTTTCGGGCCACTTCCGCCGCCAATGCCTGTGCCCGCATCATATCCCACATAATCGCTGACATTTTTTCGGATGATATTACGTTGTGCGGAATCTGGATTTCGTCAGAGCAGGAAAATGCTACGAAGCTCAAAACAAGAAAAGAAATGGCCTTCATTACTTGAGTGCCTCTTTATATTTTGATGCAGAAGCCACATCAATTCGTTGCAAGAACTCAGCCGCTTTTGTTTTATCAGGAGGGCTGGCCTTAGAAAATAATTTTATTAGTTCTGAACTTTTAGCTTGCAGGAAAAACTGGAGAATCATAGTGTTGGGATTATCTGTGTTGAACGTATTCAGCAGGCTTAACATATTCAACACCTGGTTTCTTCCATTAATTTCATCTTCATACAATTTGTCAAAACCAAGACGGTAATATCCATAAATAGCATCATGCATTATTGTATAGCGACTGTTCATCAGGTTCTCAGCTAACCAGTACCTGTTTCTCGTACCGTCGAAGGCTTTCCAACCTGTAATACTTCTGCCTTCCGGCGCATTGTTCACGATGTTTTGAGCCTTCTGAAAATAAGGATTGCCACCTCTTGGGGAAAATGAATCATAATCCATTCCCAGAATAATATTAATATAGTAAGCAAAGACTGCCGGTAAATTTGATACAAGCGCATCAGTTCCGGAAACACGGTTTTCATTAAACTCCAATTGTTGAAAGTCTGCGTACTTGAACGTAACGTCGTTGTCCTGGAAATTAATCATCGGGGAGGAATATGATGAATTAAAAACAGGACGTGCCGACTGGATTGTAAGTGAACCCTTATAAACATTGGCCTCGCCGGCAGATTCAAGATTGAGTAAAAAGCTGCAATCAATTTTTTCTTTTTGAGCAAATTGATCTGTACTCCACTTCCGGTTATTTACAAAATCATTCAAAGCAGTTTGAAGTGTTAGAAATGCTTTTTTATCTACATTACTGGACACCCTGTTAGAAAGTACGCTTACCCTGCCTTTTAGTTCCTGGGAGAAAATGCCGGAATAAATGATTAGGAAAGAGGCAGCTAAAATTATTCTCTTCATTTTTTCAGATTTATTATTATGTCGACGATGTCGGCAGCGACTTCTTGTTTTGATTTTTTTTCGAAATGAACAACTTTACCTTCCCTGGCAAAAACGGAAATTTTGTTCGTGTCATGGCCAAATCCGGCGCCTTCGTCCTCCAATGAGTTGAGTACAATCAGGTCTGCATTTTTGGCTGACAACTTTGCGAGTGCATTGTCATTTCCTTTTTCAGTTTCTAATGCGAAGCCCACTAATATTTGCTTTTTCGATTTTAATTCTCCGGCCCTGGCAAGGATGTCTCTCGTCTTAGCCAATTTTATAGATAACGTTTGCCGGGGGCCTTTTTTTATTTTTTGATCAGCAATTTTTTCCGGTTTAAAATCCGCAACCGCTGCGGCCATGACGATAATATCCACTGTTGCAAAATTGTTGAATGTAGCGTCATACATTTCGTCTGCTGAAGTTACTTTAACTGAATCTACTCCAGAAGGAACATCGAGATTCGTGGGGCCAAGAATCAAACGCACATTTGCACCCCTGGATTGTAATTCTTTAGCGATTGCGATGCCCATTTTTCCCGAGGAATGATTCCCTATAAATCGCACAGGATCGATCGCTTCATAGGTTGGTCCGGCAGTAACAAGCGCTACCTTCCCTTTCAAATCTGATGCGGCCGAAAAAAACGTCTCCAACTCTTTTAAAATTTCTTCTGGCTCGGCCATTCTGCCTTCCCCGGTCAACCCGCTTGCCAATTCCCCTTTGTTTACATTGATAATTTTGTTTCCATTCTTTTTGAGAGTCTCGATATTTTGTCGTGTTGCTGGGTGAAGCCACATGTCTTCGTCCATCGCCGGCGCTACAAATACAGGGACCGTGGCTGACAAATAAACAGCTTGTAGAAGATTGTCACAAAATCCATGGGCTATCCTGGCGATCGTATTACAACTTGCCGGAGCAATGAGAATCACATTTGCCCATCTCCCAAGCATTACATGATTTGCCCATCCCTCTTCATTTGATAATTCGGATAGTACATTATTTTGCGAAAGAGTCGAAAATGTCAGCGGGGCTATGAAATCCTTTGCCGCATCAGTCATGATCACCTGTACCTCTGCGCCGTTCTTAACGAGTAGCCGAACTAAAAGAACAGATTTATACGATGCAATGCTTCCTGTAACACACAATAGAATTTTCTTTCCTTTTAGCATTCGCTGAATTTAAAATATGCCCAGCCTCCTGTTTCATCAATTATATTTCAGACAATTGTCTGAAGATTTAAAATAAAAATGACGGTAGATAACCGTCATTAAAAGTATAATTTCTATTTTAAAAATTAATATAAATAAACCTCTGAAGAGGAAAAGCTCCCGGTCGCTTTAATCGAAAAGATTGTCCTCATTCCTGCGGTAATAAATCTTGTCTTCCATAAATTCGGCAGATGCAAGGAGCGCAGGGTTTGGCATTCTTTCATAAGCTTTGGAAATTTCTATCTGCTCTTTATTCTCATGAATTTCCTCCAGGCTATCCGTATGACTGGCAAACTCTTCCAGTTTATTATGGAGTTCCTCCTTGATGGAAATATTTATCTGGTTGGCTCTCTTAGCGATCACCGCAATAGATTCATACAAATTTCCGGTTTTTGCTTTAACGTCGGTGAGATTTTTAGTTTCAACTACGTTGCTGGTATTAGCGCTCTGTTGGCGTCTTAATTTGCTCATTTTGTAATTGTTTAATATTATTCAGACTCAGGTTTTTATAATATTCGGCATCCTTTAATAAGCCACTTTCAGGATAACGATCAGCAAAATCAAAATATTCTGTCGACACTTTCTGGTAGCGATCCTCCTGTTTATTGCTATAACTCATTTTAGCATATTCATAATACGACTTAATTGCCATCAGCATGTACTGATCTCCTCTTTCCGATTCAGGAAATGAATTTAGTAAACTACTAAAAGAAATGCCAGCAGCCCGGTATTGCTGTAGGTCATAATAAAGTTGAGCGGTCTTAAAATCTTTCATCTCTAACTTTTCCCGGCACTTTGCTATGATTTCATTGGCTTCAGCTACCCGTGGCGAAGTAGGGTATGTGGCGATGAAACTTTGCATCATTCCTATAGCTTTCACAGTGTTTATCTGCTCCAATTCAACCTTCGGTGATTGCAGGTAATAGGTATATGCCCGCATGTATGCGATTTCTTCGGCTCTCGAGCTGTTCGGAAAAACTTCCAGAAATCCCTTGAAAAGATTTTCAGCGTCAGGATAATTTTTTTGATAAAAGGAGCAGTATGCGTATTTATAATAAAGGTCTTCAAACTTATCGCTCCCCTTAAAGACCGGGAATAATTCGAGGTACAACTGCCCTGCATAATTGTATTTTTTCTTTGCAAAATATGCATCCGCTTCTTTCAATTTATAATCAAAATCATTACTCTTGAGAACCTTGCTGAAATGATTATTGCAGGAAAGAAGCAAAAGAGCAAAGGCCGATAGCAAAAATAATTTCATAAAGAGTTTGCGAATTTACGTGATTTTGCACAAAAATGATTGATTAAAGAAGATTGTGAAAGCACAGGCAGTTAATTTTTTCCTAATAACAAAAGACCCTTCCACATCGGGAAGGGTCTTTCTATCAGGCAAAAAGTAATTTATTGATTTGATCTGATATCAACTGTATTTGAATCACCACCACCAACTTCGCAATTAGTAGTAATCCTGTCTCCACTGATACCTTCAGTCTCGGTTAAATAAGTTCTAACCGCATCGATTCTCCTGTTACAAAGTGCTTGTGAAGCTTTTGAGGCCGCAGGATAACCTGTTACGGTAATGCTGCAATCTGCATTGTTCTTTAATTTAGAAGCAACAGTAGCAAGCATCGCTTTTGCATCGCTGCTCAAAGTGCCTGAGTTTCCTCTGAAAGAAAGACTTGGAAGATCGCCGATTTGGCAAGCTGGCATCTGAACCATGTTTTTGCAGCACTCAGGGTCAGGACATTTTCCTACGCCGTCAGCATCAACTGGCTGGCATTCTGTTGGAGTGATTAATTGTTTATCCTTACAATCAATAACGCCATCACCATCAGTATCTTTTGCTACACCATGTGTGTCAACAGGACAACCTGCCGGAGTGTTTGGTTCTTTGTCAAGCTGATCAACAACACCATCTCCGTCAGAATCTTCAAATACAGGTTTTGGAATCTTCATGTGCTTTGGATTGTTGATTTCGCTATAAGCGTAGTCAAGTGGGTTAATCCACCAAAGAGGCTCGATTGCTTTTGATCCAAGATTGAAGTTCAAACCAACTGATATATAGTTGTAGCTATCGTAATCGCGGGTTTGAGAAGGATCTGCGAACGCATGTTCCTGCCACTGCTGGCCATCCAACAAATCATCCTTTATGAATGTAAACCTGTCTTCAAGTGCAAGATTTACGCGTTTTCCCAGTTTGAAAGCAATTCCACCAAGTACTGTTCCCGAAGCTTTCAAAGTATGATCGCCAAGGGTTGCCGAATTAGAACGGTTGTTTTCAGCAGGTGTTTCATAGCTATCATCCATCATAGTCTTTAGCTGGTCACGAATGTCTTTCCTGTTATCATAGCCTGAAGAATTTATGCTCTTGAAATTATAGGCTGCTGAGCCGTTAAGTGCATTAATCTTTGTATCATAGATAGAAGCGCCAATTCCTACACCCCCGTACATCACCATACCAGTTTTTTGCTTATGGAAGCGAATATTATTTAGCGTGAATATACCCTGTAAAGAAAGGTCTTGCACATTCGTTTTATAATTATAGTAAACCGGCTCGTAATTCGCAGCATTATAGCTCTGACTCCAGGCTGGATTGTTCCTGTAACCATAAGAAGGCTTCCAATTGAGGCCCTTAGCAGTTCCGTAAAGATATTGCAATCTCAAAGAGAAAATATAACCAAGTGCTTTCCGAATATGAACACCGAAGCCGGCAGTTGGAAGTTTTGCAGACACATCACTGCTCACTGAAAACATCCCTGCTGAAATTCCAAATTCGGTCTCGCTGCGAGGTTTAGCAGGGAAATCATATGTATTATTCATGAACTCATTTTGCTGTGCCAATCCTTTAGATGAAATGACAGAGGAGTCGTAAATATTATATACGCCTGTATCCTGGGCGAAGACCCCGAAGGATAGGAGGGAAAATATCCCCATTAACAATAATTTGTACTTTTTGCTTGCCATAACTTTTGATTAATTGTTTCTGAATAAACGGGTTGATTGTGTGCAAAAATATTAAACCAATACCACAAAGCAAACTTTTTTTATCAAATATTTAGATATTGAATGATTACATATCGTCGCAATTTCGTAAGGTATAGACCGTTAGGAGATGCTCTTCGCTACTTCTAAAATGCAGGTTCAGTTCATTCTATTTTTGCCAGGCGAAACCAAATTGTCATTTGTAACGCCGGGTAGATTATTTGTTTCTTTATTCCTTTCTGCACTATATTGCTTTTATGACAATGCAGTTTGCAAAGAACCTGATCGCTGAGGAATTATTGATATTCGAAAAAAAGTTTGCCAACTCGGTGAAAAGCAACACACCGCTTCTCGACCGGATCATGAAATATATTATCAAGCGTAAGGGGAAGCAGCTAAGACCGATGTTCGTTTTTTTAAGTGCCAAACTTCACGGACCGGTAAATGATTCCACTTACCGGGCTGCCGCGTTGGTGGAATTGTTGCACACTGCTACTTTGGTTCACGATGACGTGGTGGATGAATCACTTGAAAGGAGAGGCTTTCTTTCAATAAATGCTCTATGGAAAAACAAGATTGCAGTGCTGGTTGGCGATTATCTTCTTTCCAAGGGATTGCTGTTATCCACGGAGGCCGAAGATTTTAAACATCTTCACATTTTGTCGGAGGCAGTAAAACAGATGAGCGAAGGCGAACTGTTGCAAATAGAAAAATCGAGAAAGCTGAACCTCGACGAGGAAATCTACTTTGAAATAATAAGAGGTAAAACAGCCTCTTTGCTATCCTCTGCTTGTGCGGTTGGTTCCTGGAGCACCAGTAAAGATGAAAACATCACTGCCCGCATGAAACTATTTGGAGAGAAAACCGGCATCGCTTTTCAGATCAAGGATGATCTTTTTGATTATGGAA
>JBBSPT010000168.1:0-6521 GCA_038258515.1 Chitinophagales bacterium
GACCTGGCGGCCGGCATCAGGCCAGGAAGTGACGGGCTACTTGTTCTTCCATTTGGGAACGGTTCGGAACGAATGCTGGAAAACAAGATCATCAATGCCCACATTGAGAACATTGACCTGAACAAACATACGATAGCTCATATATATAGAGCTGTTCAGGAAGGAATTGCGTTTGCGTTCAGATATGGTTTAGATATTATGCGGGAGAACGATTTAAATCCTACAATAATCAGGGCCGGCCGGTCGAACTTATTTTTGAGTGAGATCTTCATTGAGTCCTTTGTAAATGCGACTGGTGTGCCCGTGGAGTTGTACTCTAATGATGGAAGCGTCGGCGCCGCGCTGGGAGCAGGAGTGGGGGCGAATATTTATAATTCTTTTGATGACGCGTTCAAACATTTCAAGCCAATAAAAACAGTAGAGCCCCGCGATCGTGAACTATACGATACTCTTTACTCAAAATGGAAGGCTGCATTAAATCTACATTTACGATAGCGTAAATTTTCAATTCTTTTTCCAGGATGTGAAGACTTCGGATCCGAGTGCCTGAGCTCGGCAGACTCCTCCGTTTGAGCAGATTTTTTTTTCACATTCAAGATTTTTAAGGGCTTTGTTAAACTTCCATCAAACTTGAGCGTCTTAAACCTGGTGCAAAAAGTTGAACCACTTAAATATTTGAGTTGTGGATATAGAAAAGCTTTCTAAACCAACTGAAATGGCTGGAAAGTCTGATCGTTCATCCGCTGGTGAAAAAGCATGCAGCCATTGGATAAGAGAAGGAAATATTGAGTCTTCAAAAAACAACATCAAAGCAAATTTGGCTATATCAATGTGGAATGTTTTAATGACGCATCTATCACGACAAACGGGGTTTTTTATTATATCATCCTACACAAATAAAATTGTTGTTGATTTGTTAAAAACTATTTAACTTCACCTCAGTTTTCATAGGGTACGGATTAAAAACGGGCCTGGGTATCTACCCTGGCCCAATTTTTTTTTATGCAGGTAACTCTTTGAATTCAAATCCTTTTTTTGAGAAATGCTCCAACACTCTGGGAAGCGCAAATCTGAGCCTCGGGAAGGCTTTTACGCTGTCATGAAAAACAATGATACTTCCAGAATCGGCGTTTTTGACGACGTTTAGGTAACACCTTTCTTCTGATAAGTTTTCATCGAAATCACCGCTCAACACGCTCCACATAATGATCTTGAATTTGAACCGGTCACCGGTCAATGCTTTTATTTGGAACCTGGTTATTCTTCCATAAGGCGGCCTGAAGAGATGCGAATCTATGATGTTCGCGGCCTTTTCGATGTTCTTTACATATTCTCCGTCTTTAATTTTCCACCCGTTCAAATGATCAAATGTGTGATTTCCCGGTCTGTGTCCCTCTGATATCATTTCCTTGTATGTTTCAAAATGTTTCTCAACATTGTTACCGATGCAGAAGAATGTCGCCCGGGCGTTGTATTTTTTTAGTTCTGCAAGCACGAAAGAAGTGATCTCCGGATGGGGGCCGTCATCGAAGGTGAGATACAATGTCTTACTTTCTGTGGGAATCTGCCATATGCACTGTGGATACAATTTTTGCGCGACTGACGGCGTTTTTACCAAATAAATCATCAGGAAAATTATTTCTCTGTTAAACTTTCTTTTATAAAAGGCATCCTATACTCTCAAAAACTTTTTCAAACGAAATTTATGAAATTAAAAAACTTCCTGGTCGGATATGCCGCAATATTTTTTGTAGCCGGCATTTCAGCATGTAAGAAAAATTCCCCCGATGAAACAGACCCGGGAATCGCGACAACCTTCAAACTCAGCAGTGACGCCGCTGTTTCAGATAACCTGAATTCCGATGCAGAATATGTCTTCACTGAAACGGCGATTGAAAATAATCTGACACAAAATACTCCAATGAACGGAGCAGGCTCAACGAATGTGCTGGGTTGTGCAATAGTTACTATCAGCCCGCTGATGGGATTTCCAAAAAATGTCACGATTGATTTTGGCGCTGGTTGTACTTCTATAAATGGAATAATCAGGAGCGGCAAAATCAATGTAATCTTATCTGACTCTCTTCAAAAAACCGGAACTACCGCTGTTATGAACTTTGCAAACTATGTAGTAAATGGATATAAAAATGAAGGAACGCTTACATGGACTACTACTACGCAAAACGGCATTAAAAGCTGGACCCGCAAATGTGAGAACGGTAAAGTAACGGAACCTGGCGGACGCTTTTGGCTGCACATAGGAATGCAGGCCGTTACCCAAACAGATGGCGGAACCACTCCATTTAATTTATTGGATGACGCGTTTTCTATCACAGGAAGCCACATCGTTACTAACCAGGAGGGGATTTCAGGAACTGCAGAAATCACAGAAGCCTTGCAAAAGAAAGTGATGTGCGCAAATATTGACAAAGGCAAAGTAAAACTCCAGGGTCCAAACCACTATGCCATCATCGATTATGGCGACGGTACCTGCGATAAAAATGCCACTATCTCCATCGATGGTGGCAATCCAAAGAATATCTTGCTTTGGTAGTTTTCTAATAAGAATTCGTTTAGTAAGACCTGCGAAACAATTCGCAGGTTTTTTTGTGCCGGTGCCAGAGCCAACTCTTCCCTGGCAACGTTATCTTTGCTGCATGAGGAAGGTAAGGGTTCGATTCGCACCAAGCCCAACAGGTGGCTTACATTTAGGTGGTGTTCGCACCGCTTTGTACAATTATCTATTTGCAAAAAAACATGACGGCGATTTTGTCCTTCGGGTCGAGGATACCGATCAAACACGCTTTGTGGAAGGTGCGGAAAAATATATCATTGATTGCCTTGCCTGGTGTGGTATCGCGCCTGATGAGGGACTGCATAGACCCGGAAATTTTGGACCATACCGCCAAAGTGAACGGAAGGACCTTTATAAAAAATTTGCAGAACAATTAGTTGAAAGCGGTCACGCCTATCATGCCTTCGATACTCCACTTGAAATTGAGGAGCTACGGGAAAGACTAAAGGCGAAAGGTGAAAGTAATTTGCAGTACGGACATCAAAACCGCCTTGAAATGCGCAATTCGCTTTCACTGTCAGACGAGGAAACGAAGGCTCTCTTTAAGACTGATCTACCTCACGTCGTCCGCATAAAAATCAATCCTGGCGAACATGTCCGTTTTAAGGACATGATCAGGGGAGACATTGAGATGGATACAAATGGAGTCGATGATAAAGTCCTGCTAAAGGCAGATGGCATGCCCACATACCATTTAGCTGTGGTAGTCGATGATTATTTAATGAAGATCACACATGCGTTTCGGGGGGAAGAGTGGCTACCCAGCGCTCCCGTTCATGTTCTGTTGTGGAAATATTTGGGCTGGGAAAAAGACATGCCGGAGTGGGCACATCTTCCTCTAATTTTGAAACCTGAGGGCAATGGAAAATTGAGCAAGAGAGATGGACAACGTCTTGGCTTTCCTGTTTTCCCGCTTGCATGGAAAGATCCTGTGTCTAATGAAATACTTCCAGGTTTTAAAGAACTGGGATTTTTGCCTGATGCATTTATAAATATGCTGGCGATGCTCGGATGGGCTTCGGGAATGGAACAGGAGATATTTTCATTGGAGGAACTCATTGAAAATTTCTCAATCGAAAAAGTTCATTCGAGCGGGGCAAAATTTGATTTTGAAAAGGCAAAATGGTTCAATCACGAATGGATAAAAAGATCCGCAGTTGAAAAGCTTTTACCGGAAGTCAAAGAGATATTCCGGAAGGAAGGGATAGCAATTGCAGATGAACATAAACTAGAGAAGGTAATAGATTTAGTAAAGGAAAGATGTATCCTTTTGACAGATTTTGTGCATCAATCAATTTTCTTTTTTGAAACTCCGGCAACAATTCATATCGAAACCATTTTACCAAAATGGAATGATGTAAAAAATCTTTTTTTCACTGAACTGGTGAGAAATTATTCACTCGCTAACTTTTGGAAGGCGGAAGAACTCGAGCATAGTTTCAAAGAAATAGCTTCTGTGAACAGGTTAAAGCCCGGAGAGCTTATGCTTCCTTTCCGCATTATGTTAGTGGGCGACAAATATGGTCCGGGCATTTTCGAAATTGCATACTTGTTAGGGAGAGATGAAACAATAAAAAGAGTGCAACACACTTTAAATTTATTAGCCCAAACAAAAAGTTAGATGTTTTTTATAAAACATTATTAATAGGAAAGCGTGACTGAGGAAAAAAAAATAATGTCGAATTCTTTAAAGAGACCCATCAGGGTGTTGGTCGCCAAGGTAGGACTTGATGGGCATGACCGTGGTGCAAAGGTGATAGCAACTTCACTGCGGGATGCCGGCATGGAGGTCATCTATACCGGCTTGCGTCAAACGCCGGAAATGGTTGTCAATGCTGCTATGCAGGAAGATGTTGATGCGATTGGAGTGAGCATTTTATCTGGTGCACACAATACTGTATTTCCAAAAATTCTCGAGCTGCTGAAGAAGAATAATATGAATGATGTGCTGCTGACAGGCGGAGGAATTATCCCTGAAAATGACATGAAAAAATTAACCCGGATGGGAGTTGGGAAATTGTTTACTCCGGGCACCACCACTTCCGAGATTGCATCTTACATAAAAAATTGGGTAAATGAAAACAGGAAGTTCTAGAAAAAGACTGCTTTGTGATTTTAAAAATTTCTATCATGTATGAAACACTTCTCGCTGAACTCAAGAACGGAATTCAAACTATTACCATCAACAGACCAGACAAATTAAATGCGTTAAATAGAACCGTGTTGAATGAGCTCGCCGATGCAATTCAAAAAGTATATGATGATAAAGATATAAAAGCGGTTATCATTACAGGGCAGGGGCAAAAAGCTTTTGTGGCAGGAGCAGACATAGCTGAGTTCAATGAAGTACCGGAAGACAAGGGAGAAACTTTTGCAAGAAGAGGCCAGGAGATTTTCTTCAAAATTGAAAACTCACCCAAACCGATAATCGCAGCAGTGAACGGATTTGCGCTTGGCGGGGGTTGCGAACTTTCAATGGCCTGCCACTTCAGGATCGCAAGTGAGAATGCTAAATTTGGCCAGCCCGAAGTGAACCTTGGAATTATCCCGGGTTACGGAGGTACACAGCGTCTTCCAATGCTCATCGGCAAAGGAAAAGCCATGGAACTTCTCATATCTGGAAACATGATTGACGCCAACGAAGCCTACAGCATTGGTTTAGTCAATTATGTTGTAAGCCAGACAGAACTCTTGGACAAATGCAAAGAAATCATCAATGTTATTTTGTCAAAATCTCCTGTAGCCGTTTCCAAAGTGATACAGGCCGTAAATGCTTATTACAGCCCCGGTAAAAATGGTTACGAGGAAGAAGCAAATCTGTTTGGCGAAGCCTTTAGTTCAAATGACAGGACCGAGGGAACAGCGGCATTTGTGGAGAAACGAAAACCGAATTTTAAAACCAGTTAAATCCAGGACACGCAATAAAACATGTAGCAAAAAGCGATTTGACAAAACATATTCAGCAAAAAAATAACAATGGAGACACGAATTGAAAAAGACACCATGGGAGAAGTGAAAGTGCCGGCAACTGCGTACTATGGAGCTCAAACGCAACGTAGCGTTGAGAACTTCCCAATTGCACAGCAGACCAATAGAATGCCTGCCGAAATAATCCAGGCTTTTGCATACTTGAAGAAAGCCGCAGCCATCACAAATTTCAACGCAGGAATTTTGAGTAAAGAAAAATGTGAACTCATAAGCAAGGTGTGCGACGAAATTCTTGAGGGCAAGCTAACAGATGAATTTCCCCTTGTTGTTTGGCAAACCGGCAGCGGCACACAAAGCAATATGAACGTAAACGAAGTGATTGCTTACAGAGCTCACGTACTAAATGGAGGCAAACTCATTGACAAAGAAAAAATATTGCATCCGAATGATGACGTAAATAAATCGCAGTCGAGCAACGATACCTTTCCTACAGCTATGCATATTGCAGCATACAAAATTTTAACTGATCATACATTGCCTGCAATAAAAAATCTAAGAGACACACTTGCGGCAAAGTCAAAGGAATTTATGAATGTTGTGAAAATAGGTCGCACCCATTTCATGGACGCAACACCGCTGACGCTTGGACAGGAATTTAGCGGCTATACTTCCCAGTTAACACACGGTGTACGTGCAATTGAAAATACTCTTGTCCACCTCGGTGAATTGGCTCTCGGGGGAACGGCAGTGGGCACGGGAATAAATACACCTCCCGGATATGCAAAGAATGTAGCGCAAACGATCGCTGATCTTACAGGACTTCCTTTTAAAACAGCAGAGAATAAGTTTGAATCGCTTGCTGCTCATGACGCAATTGTTGAAACGCATGGCGCTCTAAAAACAGTGGCTGTAAGCCTGATGAAAATTGCCAATGATATCAGGATGCTGTCTTCAGGACCTCGCAGTGGCATCGGTGAAATTCATATCCCCGACAATGAACCCGGATCCTCAATCATGC
>JBBSPT010000169.1:0-6521 GCA_038258515.1 Chitinophagales bacterium
AATGGCAAACGTTTTCCCAATTCAACATTGGTGATTTGAAAATAAATCTTTTCTTTCGGTGTGCCTTCATGGCCTAAGAGCGTCCAAATGGTGGAAGCGCATGCAGGCATCACCGGAAAGGCCAGCAAAGAAAATCCTTTTAGCCACCAGTATCCTGATTCCGCATTGAATTGCATTTTCGATCCGAACAGTACCCAGTCGCGGAGCGGGATGCAACTATCACGTAGCCGAAAGCCCGGAGGCGTCAGGCAATGCAGTTGATCGATTAAAAGGCTTTCGAGCCTTGTAGCAATTTCATCGTCAACAATTTGCACCGGTTGCCACTTTAGTGAATCCCACGCCTTCATCAAAGTCTCTTGAAATAATCCGGCCAATTCTTCATTTACAAATTGAAGAAAGTCGTTGACATTGAAATCAGATTGTGCATTTTCAGGATTCTTCCAACAAAGAAAATAGCGAATCGCATCAGAAGTTACCGGCGTATTGTTTACAAGATCATTCCCCCAGATAGCATGACCGCGGCTTGTTGAAAATTTAGAATTTTCAAGTGTGAAAAAGTGGTTTGGCAATAAATAATCAAAAGGACGAAACTTGCCCGGTTCAATTGCAAGACCAAGACCGGCAACCATGTAGGGAACGCTACAATCTATTCCGAAACTTGCAACCGTTATGACCCCGGATTCTTTATCAAAAGGATTTTTTTCGTTATTAAATTTATTCTTGTATAGCTCACCGCAGAACAGTGAATAAATGTACAATGCTGTGTAGGTGAAAACGACATGCGGAACATTATCTCCTTCAATTTTAACCTCAATGCCATATTTCCCGGGGTTGGTTATTCTTACAAATTCACCCTGGCGGTTAAGATATTTTTTCGCTATCGAAATAAACTCGTCGCCAATTCCCATACTTTGAAGGTGGCTAAGCAGCCTGTCTTTGTTATTGATACCAAGGTAGAGGTCTGCACTGTCTATCGTTTTCAGAGGGTAATCACCTTTTCTAAAAGTCGCATCGCCTAAGTCCATGGGCCGGTACTGAGTTCCACATTCCTCACATTGGTAACTGCCTGTTGACGATCCGCAACCGGGACAGTTCCCGAGAATCCAACAGCCTGCGAGATAGCAATCTTCATCCGGAGAATATTGATACTTTTCAGGAACTAATTCCAATAATCCATTTCCACGTAATTCCTCCACAGCCTTTTTAAAAAACGCTATGAAATCTTCTTTGTAGAATGGATCAACAGGGTTGATAAATGCGTCGTATTTAATTTCGAGCGCATCCAAATCGCTCTTCATGCGATCGTGGAATTCATTGCAAAGATCTTCTTCCTTCCTACCTGTTTGCCATGATTTTAAATTCATGTATGATTCATAAGAATCCGACCCGAAAAAGATTGCAGCCTCACTACCGTTTCTTCTTTGGGCTCTTGCAAGCACATCCATCTTGAGATATGGGCCCGCAAGATGTCCAAGGTGAAGGCCTCCGTTTGGTGTAGGCATTACAGGAATCAAAAGATAATTTTTTGCTCCTTGCCGTAGGCGTTGAAATGAACTCATGAATTTTCAGGAATAAATTTCTTTTAATAGATATTTAGTTTATTTCAAACGAGCCATGTTCATTCACACCTGCACTTGCAAAAAAGGCAGCTTGAATGTTTCTGTTAAACCCGTGCACACATGTCCTTTCCGCACATGAAACGTTCCTTTTGCAGGTTCCATCACAACAGCGCCAACCGTTTCTGATCTCCTGATATTGCCCTCGGCATGAGCACAGATTCCGACGGGATACAAACTGTGGTCAGCAAAGATCTCAAACAGCCTTTCGGCATCTAAATTTTCCAATTCCCCAGGCAACAATTGTTGTAACAGCTTCAATCTTTTAATAGAAGAATTTTTAAACAGGAAATGAATTGTGTCTTTCTCTTTCAGTTCATCATGTAAAAAATGATTGGTATGAAAAAGTAGAGGGCCTTCTAAAATCCTGAATTCCGTTGGTGTGCATTCTACGTTTATCAATTTCTTTCCATCACCGATGAGGAAACTTCTTGAACTGCTTATCTTAATTCTTTTTAATTCGGAAATACACTCCTCTATTGAGGACAATCCTAATAAATGTCTCACGAGCAAATAAGGCGACACACCCGGTTGCCAGCCATCGGACATTACCATGTTGATATTGATGGAAAGCCCGTGAGTATTCATTCCCAGGTAACCCAGCAAGCCGACAAAACCATACATTAAAATACCAGGCGAACTTTCATTCTCAGGTATGATCCTAAAAACGCAACCAAGGTGGGTCATATTTCCCGGGAGATCGATCGTTTGACCTGTAACTACTTCTTTGGAAGATTTTTGAACTCCAATTGTGCTGCAGTCGCCTTCTAATATATTCTGTTCATTGAAGCCAATTAGCTCCACTCTGATTTGCAACAATACAGCGTCTTCATAAGTTATTCCAGCACCCTCGGCAAGACCTTTTAACTCCTCAGCAATTTCGGGTAGCTGCTCTTCGATGATGGCAACATGTCGTTGAACCTGGTCTTTAACTATGGCATCCTCAAGAGGTACATGGCGGATGGAATTTATGCGGGCCTTATTGTCATTCAAAAAATCATTTACCTGGCTTCGCAACATGCTGCCATGCTGCAATCCACGTTGGTAGGAATTACCTCTCAGTATTATTTCAGGTATCGTGTTCAAGGCATTATTTATAAAATATCTTCCAACTCAGTTTGCGAATGATCAGCATTGAGAATAGTGTCAAAAGCATTTCCAACCGGCTCAGATGTAAATTTTTGCCAGTTAAAAACAGAGCTTTCATTTTCAATATCATAAACCTTTTTACCGGCAAGGCAATTTATAATTTTAGCACTTCGCCATGCAACAAGACTTAGGTTAGGATCCGCAACTCCGCGTACATGACGTGCCCCGTTTTGAATAAAAATTTTATTTTCCGCAGGACCGTCCCATTGGATACAAAAATGCTCATTGATTTCAAAACCAAAATCAGTGGTTTTCAATCGTCCCATAATGGGAGCAAGAAACGCTGGAGGCTGGTATTCGAACCCGGTCGCGAAAATCACGATATCAGCATCGTGTTCATTAACTATTCCCGTGGTCGTATTCTCGCAAATCAGTGACCATCCATCTCCTTTCTTTTTAAAATCAATGACACTATTGTTGAAATGCAACCTGGCAAATTTCGCTTTCCCTTCAATTAAATCAATCTCATAAAGATTGCGATAAATATCTTCGAGCAGGTCAAGATTGATTCCATCACTCGCCAGTGTTTGCTGAACGAGTAATTTTCTCTTTTCAACATCCGGCAAATGATAAAAATATTCGCTATAGGATGGTGTAAAAAATTCATTTGTAAACGGCGAATCATCGATCGGTAAAAAATTAGGTCGTCGCGACACCCATGAAACGCTGGCAGGTAATTCAGCCCGGTTTAGCAGCAACTGGTTTATGAGTTCGGCACCACTCTGCCCGCCTCCAACAACAATGACCCGCTTATCAACAAAAGCGTTATTGTCCTTTATAAACTGGATGCCATGAAAAACGGTTGAACAAAGATGAGGACGGACACAGGCAGGAACTTTCGCAGTTTGCCCCGCCGCTATCACAATATTATTTGAAACAGATTCACCCCTGGAATGTTGAAGTTTGAAATGATCGTCTTCAAAAATTACGCTTTCTACTTTTGTATCAAAATTCAGATTGTCCAATGATTGACTTACCCATTGAAAATATTGATTGAATTCTCTACGCTTGACCCTGGGAAATCTTGCCATCGCAAAACGATACATGCGTTTCTTATGCGCAAGAAAAGCGAGAAAAGAATGCTTGCTTGTGGGATCAACAAGAGTTACTAAATCTTTCAACCATGACACCTGGATAGTAGCCTCAGGAAAGAGCATTCCCGGAAACCATTGAAATTCTTTTTTTGCGTCAAAGAATATGCTATTGATTTCTTTCACAGGATCCAAAAGCGCGGCAGTGCTAAGGTTGGAAGGACCGACTCCGATTCCGATAAGGTCTGTGTTTGTTCTCATAAACGTTCGAGTTGAAAGAGTTGAAAAAAAGCTATTATTTATTTCACTGAAAGATATTTTTCTTTAATTGCAGGCCATTCAGGTCTAAGAACGCTGTAATAAATCGTATCGCGGCGGCGCCCAAATTGCATCAAAGTATGGCTTCTCAAAGTCCCTTCTTCAATCGCTCCAATTCCTTTCAGGCCCTTCCTCGCTTTTTCGTTTAAAAAATCCGTTTTAAATTCTACTCTTTCCATTTCCAGCATCTCAAAAGCATATTGCATGAGCAGAAATTTATTGCTCCGGTTTATGCCCGTTCTTTGAAACTGCGGCGCTAACCAGGTCCAGCCGATTTCAACTCTCTTATCCCTAAACGAGAAATTTCCGAGAGAGCTACTACCCGCGATATCCCCTGAATTTTTATCAATAGAAGTAAAAGTCACACGAGTTTTATTTTGCCTGTCATTGATGGCTGAAAGGATGAAATTCTCCAGGTCTTCTTCGTTGTTGATCGCAATAGGGAAATAGGTCCAGATGTTTTTATCAAATGCGATCTTCCTGTATTCATCTCTGTCACTTACCATCAGAGGCCTTAAAATAACCTGGTCATTTTCCAATTGAAAATCTCCATCAAAAAGTTGCGGTGCATTTGGGTAAATCATGATCTTAATTAATTCATTTTTTAGAAAATAAAGCAGCAAGCTGATCAACAGATTTTACAGCAGCAAGATCCTGATCACTTAGTTGAAAAATATCTATGTTAAGTTTTGCAGTAAGTTTTGTGACGATGCGTATGAATTGTAATGAATCGATTCCAAGGTCTTCTTTAAGTAAAGCTGAGCCTGGAGGATTTGAAATTTTCTTCACCTCGAAAATAGCCTGGTTAATTTGTGCTTCAACATCCATAGTCCTAAATGATATTAATTTAAATAAAGATTTTCGAGCTCTGCTCTATAGTCTTCAATAATGCGTTTCCGGTGAAGTTTATCCTGGCCTGAAACACGATTTCCGTTCTGTGAAAAACCTTCAGGCGCAATAAAAAACTTAATGACCCTTTCATGTGGCTTCAACGATAGATTGATCCTCGCAATTTCCTCTTTGAGAACCAGATGATCTTCGTTAGCCTTTACAGGAACAATTAGTGCGACCAGGAAAGGATGCTCATCTCCATACACAATGCAGTGTTTTACCAGCCGCGACGTTTCTATTTTTTTTTCGACAATCGAAGGATGAACTTTAATGGCATTCGCCAACACAATTAGTTCCTTCAACCTTCCATTTATGTACAGGTAACCATCTTCATCCATATAGCCGGTATCGCCGGTCGCAACATATCCATCATTAAGAAAGGTCGCGTCATTGTCTTCATCGGTAGCATTAAAATAGCTAAAGTTTACGGGGTATTCACTTTTCACCAGCAACTGGTTGTTCTCATCAAACTTCACATGCTTGCCCGGCAATAGCTTGCCAACGCTCCCTGGCTTGTTATTATCAAAATAATTTTTTGAAACGATACAAACTTCATTCATACCATATCCCTGGAAAAGCGGCATCTCCATTCTTTCGAAGAAAGCTAAAGTATCTGCACCCAATGGTGCCGAACCAGTCCACAGGTATCTTAGTTGCCCTCCCAATTGCAAATGAAACATCTGTTTTAATTCATTGTCATTTTTTTCAGGATGATCTTCTGCTTCAGCAAGAAAATTTTTCATCAAGGTCTCGAAGAAAAATGGTACTCCCATCACAACGGTTGGCTTTTCTGTTCGCAGGCAGAAAAAAATATATTCTTTTGGAACAAGTATAATTGTGAAATCAAAGAGAATCGCGGAATAGATCCAGTAACGTTGCTGATAGGTATGCAAGGGTAAAAAAATGAGGATCCTCTCTTCACGTGTGTGTTCAAAAATTTGCTGCACAAAGGTGATTGCTGCGTCCACACTTTGCTTCATTGCTCCTATCACTTTAGGACGTTGTGTGGAGCCAGAAGTGAATTTATAAGTGAGCACGTCGTCCTGTGCATAATGAACGGGAACAATAGCTGACTTTTTGCCGGCACAATTCCGCTGGCATACGTCTTCAAACTCAAATACTTTGTTGTGACTTTTATAACTCTCCAGGTTTGACAAAATGAAAGGCAAATCAAATTCACTCAACAATTCATTGATATTATAATCAACTGCAGGATCAAATGGCACTGTGATAATTCCTTCGGAAATGCATGCCAGGTCTATGATCACCCACTCAACACAATTTGTTCCTATAATTCCTATTTTGTCACCTTTCTTTATTTTTTTCTCTTTGAAAAAGCAGGTTACACCTTGTATCGCCAACCCGATTTCCTGGAACGACATCACCTTTTTGCCTCCTTTCTGATAGCTTTCGAGCTGTGAAGTACAGGTCCGTAATTTGTTTATCAGTTTATTTATTTGATCTATTTCCATTAATCACCGTATGATAAAATTGATGAGATAAACGAGCCTGCCCA
>JBBSPT010000170.1:0-6478 GCA_038258515.1 Chitinophagales bacterium
ATTCTTCAAGAGAACGGGTAGAATGACCAATGGTCCAGATCGTTTTACTTTGATGCTTCATTGAATAAATAGGAAGTTGCGAATCGTTTGATCACAGTACAGCCAGCTAATAGGAGCTGGCATCATCAAGACGGTTCATCTGATCTTTTGTCAATTTCAAATTAACAGCTTCTGTCAATTCATTCAGTTGCTCTATTGTCGTTGCACTGGCAATGGGTGAGGTCACTGTTTCTTTATGAAGCAGCCAGGCGATAGCTATTTGTGCCGGTTGTACATTTTGCCCAACGGCAACTTCATCCAGAGCAGCTAAAATTTTCTTGCCTCTTTCATCAAGATATTTTTTTATTCCATGGCCCCGTGCACTTTTGTTCAAATCCTCCTCTGTTCTGTATTTGCCTGTAAGAAATCCACTGGCCAATGCATAGTAAGGGATGACAGCCAGCGATTCTTCCATAACGAAGTCACGATACTCTTCTTCAAATTTTTGGCGGCTATATAAATTGTATAAAGGCTGAAGGCTTACATAAGGCGCTAAGTTATTATTTCGTGCAAATTCATTGCTTTCTTTGATCCTTTCAGCGCTCAGATTGGAAGCACCAATGTGGCGCACTTTACCCTCGTCGATTAATTCATTTAACGCAATCATCGTTTCTGAAACCGGAGTTTGAGGATCATCATAATGAGTTTGATAAAGATCGATGTATTCAGTTTTTAATCTTATCAACGATGCTTCTGCTGCCTGCCTGACATACGAGGCGCTCAATCCTTTTTTGCCATCGCCAAGATCACCTCCAAGCTTAGTGGCAATTATCAGTTTGTCTCTGTTGCCATTTTTTTTCATCCATCTTCCAATGATCGTTTCTGATTCTCCGCCTTTGTTTCCCGGAACCCATTTGGAATAGGTGTCAGCAGTGTCGATAAAATTAAAGCCTGCACCAACGAAGGCATCTAATATTTTAAACGATTGTTCTTCATCAATTGTCCACCCAAAAACATTTCCGCCAAAAGTCAATTTCGACACTGATGTTGAGGCGTTTCCCAAACGTTGTTTGTTTTCTGTTTCCACCGTCCCTCCCATTATTGATAATATTTTTTATAAAAAAATAAGGTTGTAAAAATTACTATGATTCTTTGCAAAACAGATCAGATCCCTGAAGATAAAAGTATGCTCAAGCTGTTAATATTATATTCTATTTAGACAGATCAAATAAATTAATTCTTTTTTCTTTCTAATTGGCGGCGCAATTTTTCTTCCACACCTTTAAGCAATCCCTTCCAATCATTTCCCGAATCTGTAGCAAATGCGTCGTTTCCGGGAATTCCGAATCGTACACTTACGGTTCGAAAATCGTTAGCGTGTGCTGTTTCTTTTTTGAAATACACGTCCACAAAATTTACATCTGAAACGTGACGCTTTAATCTCGTGATCATATTCCTTATCGACTCCTGCAATTCCGGATCGAGATCAAAGTCAACCGCCTGAACATCTATTTTTATTCCCTCAAAATTTTCTGTATAATTCATATATTTAATTTGTCTGTTTTTATTCCCATCTTTTCGATGTGTACAATAAATATGCCCCGATGACTACCATGTTTGCCTCATTAGTGAATCTTCAAACTATTGTCTTTACGATAACAAAGTGACATTAGATTCACCATGACGGTTAATCATTGGGCCAATGAGACTATTTCAGTTTTTATCACTGGGTCTGGTAAGATCCAGGCACCCGGCGAAATCCAATAGCAAGACGATTCCAACCATTTATCGCCACAATTGCCATTGATAAAGCAACTATTTCTGTTTCATCAAAATGTTTACGCACTGAATTGTATAACGAGTCTGGGACATTATTTCCAGAAATCAACGTGAGGGCTTCTGTCCAATCCAGCGCTGCACGTTCCCGTTCGGTAAAAAAAGGCGTTTCGCGCCATGCGCTTAAAGCATACAGCCGCTGTTCTGTTTCGCCGGCCTTTCGTGCGTCTTTAGTGTGCATATCAAGACAATAAGCGCAGCCATTTATTTGGGATGCTCTCGTTTTAACTAGCTCATACAACTGGGATTCAAGCCCCGAGGCTGCAACAAATTTTTCCAGTTCGCGCATCGCCTTTACTGCGCCTGGCGACACCTGGCCAAGATCGATTCTGGTCTTCATGCTGCAACCTTTTTTCGCAAATTATGAAATTAATGTTTGTCCATTTCGTCCATCGCGATTGTGGCATGTGCATAAGCGGCCCCCGCACGCATTTCAGCCGCTATCCAAATTGCCTCCATAATTTCTTCTTTGCTGGCGCCTTTACGCATTGCGGTTTTTGTATGCGACCTGATGCAATATGGGCATTGCGTTACATGCGATACGGCAACTGCAATCAACTGCTTTGTTTTCTCCGGTAGTGCTCCTGCTTCAAAAATTGTTTTACTAAAATTCCGCCATGCTTCGATGTTTTTAGGAGCCAATGCAGCCTTCTTGTCGGCCAGTTCTTTGGTAGATGCTGCAAATAAATTTTCGTTGTCCATAATAAATTTTTAAATAATGAGTGTTTTAAATATTTACCATCCTCTCACTAAAAGGATACCAAGAAACACTGCCACAAGTGCCAGCAGAAAACTTACCCTTCCCATGAGGCGGGAGAGGTTTCTCAGCCTGATGGTTGAATAATGGTCTGGGTTATTCTTCCATGCATCGATTGTCCGGCTGCCTAAATAATGATCGTGTAGTAAACTGATAAAAAGGATAGCAATGAAAACTAAAATTTTCATTCCTGCTATTCTGCCAAATGAAGAGCCTGTGAAATATTTCAGCGTCCATTGAACGCCACGGTATTCTAATTGAATAACTCCTGTGATCAACAGGACAACAAGTGCCACCATTCCGGCTACTCTGAATTTCTGAGATACCCGGAGAATTAAATTGACCTTATCCGGGTGCTGCCTGATACCGGGAATAAAGGCAAACATCAAAAATAGCATGCCACCTAACCACAAACAGGCAGCAATGATGTGAAAAAAAACAGATGTCAGGTACATTCATTCTTGATTTTTCTATACAAGATCTGCATCCAAATTAATGTTTAAACTCAGCGCTTTGCTGATGGGACAATTATCCTTTGCCGCATTTGCACACTCCATAAATTTATCTTTTCCTATTCGTGGAACTTTTGCCTTTAGGGTTAAATGAGATTCGGTAAGTTCGAGTTTATCCGCATTCATGTTTACAACAGCAGTAACATCCAATGAATCTGGCGGAAATCCCGCCTCTCCCAAAATAAGACTAAGCGCCATGGCGAAGCAACCTGCATGTGCTGCAGCAAGAAGTTCATCTGGGTTTGTGCTTTTACCATCTCCAAAACGGGATTTGAAATCATAACTCTTATCCTTTAACGCGTTACTTTGAGTTGTGATCTTTCCCTTCCCTTCTTTAAGTGATCCTTCCCAAACTGCATTAGCTGTACGTTTCATAAATTTTGTTTTTAGTTTATTAGGTGTCTTGTTTTCGGTTATAAAAAATGATCTTCTATTTTTTGAGATTCATTTTTAGTGAGTATCAAGGAAATGTCTTAACACATATTGCAATATTCCGCCGTGCCTGTAATATTCAATCTCTATGTTTGAATCCATGCGTGCAATTGCATCAAATTTAATTTCTGTTCCATCTTCCTTTTTAGCAATAACCTGCACCTTCTTCAGTGGCTTTATGTCCTGTTCAATTCCTGTTACGGAAAAATTTTCTTTGCCCGTTAAGCCTAATTTTTCAGCCGTATCACCATCCAAATATTGAAGAGGTAATACGCCCATGCCTACTAAATTGCTGCGATGTATGCGTTCATAACTTTCTGCGAGTATTGCTTTAATCCCTAAGAGGAATGCACCTTTCGCTGCCCAGTCTCTCGATGAGCCGCTTCCATATTCTTTCCCTGCCAGTACAATCAGTGGAATACTATTTTCCTTGTATTTTACAGATGCATCATACACTGACAACTCTTCGCCAGTCGGTAAGAATGTTGTGTAGCCACCTTCTTTTTGAGATAGTTTATTTTTAAGGCGCACATTGGCAAATGTGCCGCGAACCATCACTTCATCATTTCCTCTCCGGGATCCGTAGGAATTGAAGTGTTCTCTTTCCACGCCTCTGCTGATCAAATATTTTCCGGCGGCTGAATGCTCATTAAATTGTCCTGCCGGAGAAATATGATCTGTGGTAATACTATCACCAAGAACCAGGAGTGCTCTTGCACCGGTAATATTACTGAGTGCCTGTGGCTTATCAGAAATATTGTGGAAAAATGGCGCTTCTTTGATGTAGGTTGAGTTGTCATCCCACACATACAATTTATCATCGGGAATATTGAGGTTTCTCCATATTTCGTTGCCTTCAAATATCTCTGCATAGTTTTTTGCAAAATCTTTTGGTGAAAGCACTTTGCTTAGCAAATCATTTATTTCATCGTCCGAGGGCCAAATATCTTTTAAGTAAACAGGTTGTTGATTTGGATCGAAACTGATAGGCTCGTTAATCAAGTCAATATCAATTCTTCCCGCGATTGCATAAGCAACAACTAACATTGGAGACATCAAAAAATTCATTCTTACCTGCGGATGAATTCTTGCTTCAAAATTTCGATTGCCTGAAAGAACGGATGCTACAACCAAATCATATTTGTCTACAGCTTTTGAAACAAATGTGGGTAAAGGCCCCGAGTTGCCAATGCAAGAAGTGCAGCCATATCCTACGGTATGAAATTGCATCGCCTCAAGATCCTTTAGAAGGTCTGCTTTTTCAAGATAGTCTGTAACCACTTTTGATCCGGGAGCAAGGGAGGATTTCACCCATGGCTTCTTTTTCAATCCATGTTCCCTTGCCTTTCGTGCCACAAGACCTGCGCCTATCATCACAAAAGGATTTGAAGTATTTGTACAGGAAGTAATCGCTGCAATAGCCACTGCGCCATCAGCCAGCATAAAGCTTTCATCGCCGACAGTAATCCAAACATTTTTCATTCCATTCACTACCGATTCTTCAATTTCCGGCTCGGGTGTTTGTTCAGTTAGAGGTTGCGCAACGGGCTGACTTCCTCCTTCCGCAAACCAACGGCTCAATTGCTTTGGCGCAACATATTTTCGTCCATAAGTTTCATGCAAAAGGGATATAAATTTTGGCTTAAAATCTTTCAATAAAATTTTATCCTGTGGTCTTTTTGGTCCTGCAACTGTAGGTTCTATCGATGAAATATCTAACTCTATTATATCAGTGTAGTTAATTTCCTCTGCGCCTGTTCTCCAGAGCATATTATTTTTGCAATAATCTTCTACCAATTGTATCTGTTCCTCGCTGCGATTGCTCTTACGCATATATTCCAGCGTTTTGTGATCGATAGGAAAATACGTAATGGTGCATCCAAATTCAGGAGACATATTTCCAATAGTAGCCCTATCCGGGACAGAAAGATTGTCGAGACCGTCACCAAAAACTTCAACAAATTTTCCAACCACGCCGTATTTTCTAAGCAGATCAGCAATGGTCAGAACAAGATCGGTGGCAGTGGAGCCCAACGGCAGTTTTCCTGTAAGTTTTAACCCAATCACTTCAGGCATTATAAAATAAATTGGTTGCCCGAGCAACGCCGCTTCCGCTTCAATGCCGCCTACGCCCCAGGCAACAACCCCAATCCCATTTACCATTGGCGTATGGCTATCTGTTCCTACTAATGTATCAGGAAAAATTTCTCCGTTTCTTTCTATCACTCCTTTCGATAAATATTCCAGGTTAACCTGGTGGCAGATACCCATGCCCGGTGGAACCACGCTGAAATTATTAAAAGATCTTTGCGCCCATTTTAGAAATTGATATCGTTCTATGTTGCGAATATATTCCTCATCCATATTTCGTGCATACGAATATTCAGTGCCAAAATAATCAACCTGTACCGAGTGGTCAATGATGAGATCAACGGGAATCAACGGATTTATTTCGTCAGGATTCTTTCCTTTCCTTGCTATTTCGGCACGAAGTGATGCAATGTCAACTACAGCCGGAACACCTGTAAAATCCTGCATCAGGACACGGGCGGGTTTGAAGGGAATATCTTTATCAGAGCCGGCGGGCTGCCATTGAAGAATGGTTTCGATGTTTTCTTTTGTTATAGCAAAATCGTCAAAATTGCGCAACGCATTTTCTAACAGGATACGAATGGAAAAAGGGAGGTGACTGATATTATGTCCCTGCTTTTCGAGTTCCGTCAAACTGTAATAAGTGAAGACCCCGTTTTTTGTAGTTAGCAATTTTTTTATTTGATAAGGATCTTTGGACATATCTATTGAATTTAAATTTGATCAGTTTAATGTCAACCTACCTATAAAACATTCCGGACAAATGTAGTTCTCTGCATTAAATGTTGGCGGATTATCTGATGGAAAGCCGCTACGAATCAGGCGTGGGCGCTCTAAAATATGTATCATTATTCTATCAAGAAGACTGCCA
>JBBSPT010000171.1:0-6420 GCA_038258515.1 Chitinophagales bacterium
GCCTAAAAAAACTTTGCTGTGATCTGCACGGCCATCTTTATCCAAATCTTCAAGGATAGTGATTCTTCCGTTCGGGGCATCTTCACCTGTTCCGGCAAGATTGGGCATATAGCCGGGCATTTCCACTACCCACATTCTGCCTCTGTTATCGAAATCCATGACTACAGGAGACGCGATCAAAGGTTCTGAGGCGGCTAGCTGTATCTCAAAACCATCAGCAATTTTATAGGTATCAAAAGAAATAGCAGGCTGCTTATCAGAACTTGTCTTACAGCCGGTAACCACGAAACATATTGCAATAAATAACAGTGGTAAATATTTACCTTTCATAATAATTTTTACAGTTCAATGTCGAATAATTTAAAATATCTGCTTGGTAATTAAATATCGATAGGAACGAACAAGCTTATTCAAATTGTTTAACATAATCCAGGAATGCTCTGGCACTTTTATCAAGGTTCTCTATAGATCCTCCCCCCTTTAATACTTCACACATTTCATACGTAATATAGCCCTGGTACCCTATTTCCTTGAGTGTATTGATAAATGTTTTGTAATCTATGTACCCTTCTCCCATCATCACCATCCGGTTCTGCGGTAACAATGGCTCGTAATACGTCTGTAAAAATTCGTATCTGAACCGGGGATGTTTTTCATAATCTGCTGTTGTGGTATGCACGAGGTAAGGACTCATTGTTTGAATCGCCTCTTTTATTTCTTCAGAAGATAATCCTTCGACCGTCGGCGACCATGCATCAAAGGCGGCTTTGACATTGGGAAGATTAATCTCATCAAGCAGCCATTTCATGGCAGTATGATGAAGAGCGATATCATGATGATTTTGAATTACAAGTGTAACATCATAGTCGGCAGCTATTTTTCCAGCCATTTGTATTCCTTCAAGTACCATTGCGTATTGTTTGTCATACGGATGACCGGCGCGTTCGTAACCAGTATAAATGCGAACCATATTCGTTCCAAGGTCCCGTGCAAGCCTCGCTAACTCGCCAATATAAATTGCCTGTATCTCAACATTAGGAACCCCTATTTTATCAATACCCGCAGTAAAATCATTATAACCGGCAAGACAAACAAGATCAAGTTCAAGTTCTTTAAACCTGGCTCGCAATTTCTTTCGCGCCGAATCATCATAGTCAATAATTGAAGCGTGCGGCCGCTTTGTGCCTAGTTCCACACCATCAAATCCCAGGCTGCTTGCTTTAGTAATGAATTCGTCAACAGTAAGAAATGCCTGGCCTCTCCATAGGCCACTATAACTTACCGAATGAAGGCAGGTTCTGACTTTAAAATCCTTCGAATTGCCCGTTGGTGTTTTGATAAAATTTAATACTTCAGAAGACGATGAATTTTCCGCCATAAATGACTTGATTAAGAACTGCTTTTAAATTGCTTAATATTCTACGTTCAAAAAAAGTAACGTGTGCATTGATGCTATCTTAAACTGATGCCAACACTCCTTTAAAATATCCAACGGATTCTGCCAGCCCGGGAAGCGGATCGGTGTTATCCTTTTCCATTTCAATACTACACTTCCCGTCATATTTAGTTTTACGAAGCGCCTTTACAAGCGACGGGAAATCAATAACTCCCCTGCCAATTTCGCAATCTGTTCCGTCAGCAGAATTTTTAGTCATGTCTTTTATATGCATTTCGTAGATACGATGACCATATTTTAGCGTCACAGCAGCGGGGTCAAAACCCATCTGTGCGGAATATCCGATATCATGGCAAATCCCTATTCTGGAATCAAGATCCTTCACCCTTGTATAAATACTTTCAACAGAAGGATACCTTCCCTCTTCAATGCCGTGGTTATGTATAGCAAACCGATAATCATACTCTTTTACTTTCTTATCCACATAAGGAAGCAACTGAGGATCCGGAACTCCAACAATTAGCTTGACTCCCACACGCCTGGCGTAATCAAAAACCTTGTCTACGTCAGCTTCTGATTTCATTGAGAGGGGGCCTACGCCATATCCTGTTATTCCCTTAGCTTTTAATTTATTGAGGAATTCCGCTATTTCCTCAGAAGTACTGTCGAGCGGTAAATGAAAATTTTTGATACAAATATATTTTACATCCACCCTTTGTGTCATTTTTAATGCAGGTTCCAATTTGAATTTGACAAATGTCCAATAGGCAATTCCTACCTTAAATTTATCTTCTTTAATATCTGCCACTTTCCTGCTTAGTGCAAGAAGGCCCTCGGGAACGCTTGCAGATGCCAGGCCTAAGGTTAAAACTCCCGTACTAACTTTTTTAAAAAATCGTCTTCTTGAATTTTTCATTGTGTTCATTTAAATTAATCTTATCAAATAAGATGTTGGAAAAGATTCTGAAGGTATTAAAATACCATTAATAAGCACTTGAACAACTTCACGAAAAAAAACTAAATTGGATTAGCGATTGATATTTGCATATAATCACCTGATCAAGGCTGTAATTATTTAACTTCCGTTTTTTAAATAAAAAAAATTGATTGAACACAGCCTTTTTTAAAAAGCAATTTTATTGAAAATCTGTATTGACTATGTTCTCTTTAAAAAATAAAGTTGCTGTAATCACAGGCGGCGGCAGTGGCATTGGCAGAGCCATCTCTTCACTATTTGCCACCGAAGGTGCAAAAGTTCACATCATCGAACTTAACGTTCAGGCTGCAAACCAACTCGCTGAAGAGTTAGTTAACGCGGCTTATAAACCGGTTATACATGAATGTGATATTGTAAACCAGGAAGCAGTTCTTAAAGTTTTTGAAAAGATTGGCGCCATAGATATTCTGATAAACAATGCAGGCATTGCGCATGTGGGTAAGGCTGACACAACATCTTCTGAAGATTTTGAAAGGGTGATGAAAGTAAATGTAAGCGGTGCCTATAATTGTGTATTCGCGGCCATTCCACAACTGAGAAAATCGAAGGGCGGTGTTATCATTAATATGGCCTCGATTGCTGCCATCGTAGGAATCCCGGACCGCTTCGTTTATTCGATCACCAAGGGAGCGGTTTTAGCAATGACACTTTCCGTGGCAAAAGATTATTTGCATGAAAAAATCCGGTGCAATTCTATTTCGCCTGCGAGAGTGCATACTCCATTTGTAGATGGCTTCATTGCAAAAAATTATCCCGGTGAAGAAGAGGTTATGTTTGACAAACTTTCAAAAACGCAACCCATTGGTCGCATGGCAGACGCCAAAGAAATTGCAGCTCTGGCCTTGTATCTCTGCAGCGATGAAGCATCTTTTATTACAGGCAATGATTACCCTATTGATGGCGGATTTGTAAAACTTAATAATTAAAAAATGAAAATTTTATTGACGGCACTTTTGTTCGTCGCCTTTGCAACACAACCCTTTGCCCAAAGCTACACTCCTACTGCAGAAAATCTAAAAGCAAGGGAATGGTTTCGCGATGCAAAGTTCGGGCTGTTCATCCATTGGGGACCTTTCAGTATTCCCGGCTCCGGCGAATGGGTGATGAATCAAAGAAATATTACCGTAAAAAATTACACACGGCTAATGGATTTCTTTAATCCTATTGAATTTGATGCGGCCAAATGGGTGATTATGGCGAAAAATGCCGGCATGAAATACATAACACTGATCACGCGGCACCATGATGGCTTTAGCATGTGGAATACGAAATATTCTGATTTTAATATCATGAATACACCTTACAAAAAAGACATCGTAAAGATGATAGCCGATGAATGTCACAAGCAAGATATCAAGTTGTTTCTGTACTATTCACTGTTGGATTGGCGGAGAGAAGACTATCCGCATGAAACCGGCAGAACGGGCCAGGGAACGGGGAGAAAAGGAGTTGGCAATTATGCAAGCTACCTGCAGTTTATGAAAAATCAATTAACTGAACTGCTTACCAACTATGGAGAAATTGCAGGCATTTGGTTTGATGGTCATTGGGATCAAACAAGGCCTGAAGGTGAAAAGGATCGCTCTTCAAGAATCAATTGGCACTATGATGAAATCTATGGACTGATACACAAGTTACAGCCACAATGCCTCATAGGCAACAATCACCATCTCACGCCTTTTCCGGGAGAAGATTTTCAAATGTTTGAGAAAGATTTACCCGGTCAGAATAAATCCGGGTTCAGCTTTCAAGAGACCTCACAAAATTTCCCGCTTGAAACTTGTGAGACGATGAACAATTCATGGGGATTCAACATTACTGATACAACTTACAAATCAGTCAACACTCTTATACATTACCTGGTAAACGCTTCGGGCCGGAATGCCAATTTTTTATTGAATGTAGGACCGATGCCCAACGGTGTCATACAGCCGGAGTTTGTAGATACCCTCGGAGAAATAGGAAAATGGACACGAAAATTTGGCGAAACTATCTACGGCACCACCGCGAATATCATGCCTCCGCAAGACTGGGGTGTTGTAACTTCAAAAGACAAGACGGTGTTTGTTCATCTCTTAAAAAATCCTATGCAGCCTGCTCTTACTGTAGAGGGAATACCGGGGAAAATAAAAAGTTGCACTGTTTTGAATAGCAACAACAGTGTGAAATACAAACAGGATAAACAATCCGTAGCAATAAACCTCGATGATATAACTTACGGCGAGCCAGATATTGTAATTGAAATAAAAACAAATTAAAAAATCAAAAGAAGATGAAACTAATTCGATTCGGAGAACCAGGAAAAGAAAAGCCGGGAATTATAATAGACGAAAAGTGGTATGATACTTCGTCCATCGTGACTGACTATGATGAACATTTTTTTGCCAACAACGGCTTGGAAAAATTAGCCGATGGCACAAAAGACTTGGATTCATTAAATGAAGTAGCAAAAAGCGAACGACTTGGGTCCTGCGTTGCCCGGCCATCGAAAATAGTTTGCATTGGCTTAAACTATGCTGATCACGCCGCTGAAAGCAATATGGAATTACCAAAGGAGCCAATTATTTTTTTCAAATCCTCTACTGCATTGTGCGGTCCTAATGATGATTTGGTTATTCCGAGGAATAGTACAAAAACAGATTGGGAGGTAGAACTGGGCGTAATCATTGGTGCAAAAGCTACTTATGTTTCTGAATCTGATGCTATGAATTATGTCGCAGGATATTGCCTGCACAATGACTACAGTGAACGAACTTTTCAATTAGAAAGAGGCGGCCAATGGGTGAAAGGAAAGAGCTGTGACACATTCGCACCGCTAGGGCCATGGATGGCTACCAAAGATGAAATTGGGGACATTAATAATCTGCGGCTATGGCTGACTGTTAACGAAAAATCGATGCAGGACGGAAACACTGTAAATCTTATTTTTAAGATACCACACCTTGTTTCTTACCTGAGCACCTTCATGACTTTATTACCTGGCGATATTATCTCCACCGGCACACCAGCAGGTGTTGGCCTCGGAATGAAGCCTCCCATTTTTTTGAAAGAAGGTGACATCGTACAATTAGGAATCGACACTTTGGGCAGCAGCAGACAAAAAGCGGTAAACTCAATTTTCTAAAATGATTCATTTAACCCGGTTCAAAAAGCATTGGATGAGATCATTCTTTTTTTTCGTCGTGATGTTTGTCTCCTGCTTTGCAAATGCACAATCTGCCAAAACCATTGAACCAAAACCAACCAGGTCGCAGGCAGCATGGCATGACATGGAATTTTATTTATTCACTCATTTTGGTCCAAACACATTTACAGATCTCGAATGGGGAAAGGGTACGGAAAAAGAGGAAGTCTTCAATCCAAAGGAATTAGACTGTGATCAATGGTGCAGAATCGCCCGTCAGTCAGGAGCAAAGGGAATTATAATAACTGCCAAGCATCATGATGGTTTTTGTCTTTGGCCTAGCAAATTCAGCACGCACACCGTAAGAGAAAGTAATTGGAAAAATGGGAAAGGCGATGTCCTCAAGGAGTTGTCAGCAGCTTGCAAAAAATATGGTTTGAAGTTTGGAGTGTATTTGTCACCCTGGGACAGAAACCATCCTGCGTACGGAACGGATAAGTACAATGATGTTTTTGCGAATATGCTAAAAGAGATCTTCACGAACTATGGTCCGATTTGGGAACTGTGGTGGGATGGCGCAAATGGTGAAGGGCCTAACGGCAAGGTGCAAGTGTACGACTTTGAAAGGTTTGAAAAATTAGTCAGGAAGATGTCCCCAAACACTATCATCTTTAGTGACATCGGACCAGACATCCGTTGGGTAGGAAATGAAAAAGGCATTGCCGGCAAAACAAATTGGAATACACTGGACACGGCTGGTTTTCTAAGGGGTGCAGGCGCGCCTTCAACAGATACATTAAACCAGGGAAACATTTACGGCGCCACATGGATACCTGCCGAGTGTGACGTGAGCATCAGGCCGGGATGGTTTTACCACAAAAACGACGACACGCTGGTGAAAAC
>JBBSPT010000172.1:0-6403 GCA_038258515.1 Chitinophagales bacterium
GACCTGAGTTGGCTTAAGAGGTTTAACAATCCTAACGAATACACCAAAGTAGGCAGCGAGATCGATGTTGTCATCATGAGCATTGATAAAGATAACCGCAAACTTCAGCTTGGTCACAAACAGATCGAGGAAGATCCATGGAATTCCCTGGAGGAAACATTCCCTGTCGGAAGCATTCACGAAGGCACAGTGACAAGGAAAGATGATAAGGGTGCAATCGTACAATTGCCCTACGGGCTTGAAGGTTTCGCTCCTGCCCGCCACCTCCGCAAGGAAGATGAGACGACAGTTAACATCGACGAAATAGCGCCCTTCATGGTCATTGAATTTGACAGGAATGATAAAAAGATAATTCTAAGCCACAGTCGTATTTGGGAACAGGTGAAATCAGATGAAAAAAATGCCCAACTGAAAGAAAAGAGAGCAGATTCTGAGTCGACCAAAAAGGCTGTGAAAAATATTCAAAGTAAAGTTGAGAAGACCACGCTTGGAGATCTGGGAGTTTTGGCTGATCTGAAAAAGAAGATGGACAACGAGGTGGAAGCTGCGCCGAAGAAAAAAACTGTGACAGAAGCACCTGCCGCAGAAATTGAAGAAGTACCGGCTATGAGTGCCAATGTCGCTGAGGAAGCAACGGAGGTCGATACAGATTTGCCGGAGGCTAAAACAAGCGAAGCAGAAGTTGCGACAGAGGAAAGTCCGATTGTGGAATCTAAAGACAATTCTGCGGAAGCTTCTAACGATGAGTCGGATACTAAAGTTGAAGAAGAAGAAAAATAATTGACTTTAAGAAAGGTTTTTTATTCAATATCCCGGCTTTTTGCCGGGATATTTTTTTAAAAATATATGGACAGGATTTTTATCTCTTTTCGCAAAAAATTGCTTTAATCTAAAATTTGGGAACAGTTCCTGATGCCACTAAGAATGCTATCATCATAAACGCCGGTTCAATCACCCTGAATTGCAACACTTCATTCGGACCAGTGAAATTCAGGAGCCACGCTTACAGTCAAGACAAGCGTTCATTTGGCAGTAATAAATTGAGTTTGTTAAGTAGTGTAATGTTGTAGAACGGACTGGTGTCTGACTGAAGCCAACCTTGATGGAAGAATTTCGGGCAAATTATTTTAGCAACTCTTCTAACTTATTTTCCAACACTTCTCCCCGCAGATTTTTAGCAATGATTTTTCCGCTCGGATCAATTAATAGATTTTGAGGAATACTTCGTACCTGGAAAAGTGCGGCCACTTCATTGTTCCATCCTTTCAGATCACTCACATGTCCCCAGGAAAGTCCGTCCATCTGAATAGCATTTACCCATGCTGTCTTTGCCTGATCGAGCGATACACCCAGCACGGTGAAGTTTTTATCGCGATACTTATTATAGGCAGCCACCACATTTGGGTTTTCCATTCTACAGGGCCTGCACCAGCTTGCCCAAAAATCTAACAAAACATACTTACCCCTGTAAGAGGAGAAGTCCACTTTTTTCCCGGCGGTATCAGCCTGGGAAAAATTTTTTACCGTTGAACCAATTGCATTTATTTTTGATTCCTCTATTAAATGATTTGCATATTGACCAAGGGAGCCAGATTGCAGAAGGGAAGGAAGTAGTTTGAATAATTCTTCCGCCTTCTTTCCGTTTGCAGTCATCTGGAACATCCTGATGATCGCAAGTGGCGAAACATATGAACCAGGATTTTGCCTCACGAAATCAGCACTGATCTTTTCAACTTTCGCAATCCCTTCTTTATCTAAACCTCCACCTGAAGTAATCAAAGTTTCAAACGGTTTCATTTCACCCGAGAAGGCCTTATATAAAGTATGCGAGGGCGACCCTGTTACCACCAATTGATCGATTGTCTGCTTATCTCCGGTAACAGATATTTCACTATTATCGAGGAATATGGGAATCAATGGCGGCTGGTCGGCAAATATCAACCCTTTAAAACCCGGCTCATTCATTTTCCCTCTAATGATGAATTTTCCGTTTTGAATGGTTGCCTGCTTTTCAGGTTTATTGGTTTGCTCGTCAAGAAACGATACCGCGGTACCATCAGGATATCCAGTAACATTTCCTGTTATTACAAACCCTGAAGTTGGTTTTGTTACGATACTCTTTGACTGTGCAAACCCGAGAACCGGAATGATTAAAAAAAGGAAAGCAAATTTTCTCATTTTATAAAATTGGGTACAAACTTAAATTTTTTTCCCAAGCAATGGAAGTTAGCGGGCCGGCGAAGCGTGTAAAATTGAGTTAAGAAAACCCGCAGTATCCTCATCGATATTTATCGATTTTTCTATGGCCTTGATATAGGCCGTTCCGATAATCGCCCCTGCACTATGTTTACAGGCAGCGCTGAACGTTTCATGATCCTTTATTCCAAAACCGACGAGAATGTTATTTTTCAGATTCATCTGTTGCAACCTTTGGAAATAGTTCTCCTGCGTGCTCATATCTTTATCAGTACCGGTAATTGAAGAAGATGAAACTGCATAGATAAATCCATTGCTCAACTCATCAATTTTTCTTATTCGAATTTCACTTGTTTCGGGAGTGATCAAAAAAATAAAACGCAGCTCATATTTTTCAAAAATCTTTTTATACTCATTTTCAAACTCATTCACCGGCAGGTCGGGAAGTATAATTCCATCGACTCCTGTAGCACTGGCATCTCTGCAAAAATTTTCAATCCCATACTGTATCACAGGATTCAAATATCCCATGAGAATAAAAGGAACGTCTTCATTCCTGAAAGACGGTTCGGCATTTAATTCTTTTAGTTCTTTGAATATTTCTTTAATGCTAATTCCATTCCCCAATGCCACCATACTACTTTGCTGTATCACAGGGCCATCCGCCAATGGATCGCTGTAGGGAATTCCTATTTCAATAAGGTCCGCTCCATGCTCTTGTAATGCGGCGAGAATTTTCTTTGTAGCATCGAGTTTTGGAAATCCTGCAGTAAAATAGATACTTAGAATGTCACGATTTTTACGCTGAAATAATTTATTTATCCTGTTCATATTGTTGAAATACGGTGAAAGCTGTTGCAAATTTTTCAGAATATCTTACGAGTTGAAAATTTCTATTCATGATAAATAATGCAAATAAACTTTAGTTGCTCAAAAAAGGAATGCGCATTTAAACTTCGATATGTTTCATATATGTTTCCATATCCTTATCACCGCGTCCGCTGAGGTTCACGACAACCACTTGATCCTTCTTTAATTCTATGCTCCTCAATACGGCAAGGGCGTGCGCAGATTCTAATGCCGGTATTATTCCTTCTAATCTTGCCAATTCGAAAGAAGCATCGACAGATTGTTGGTCGGTGGCACTCATGAAACTTGCACGTTTGGCAATAAACAAATTAGCGTGCATTGGCCCAATCCCAGGATAATCCAGCCCCGCGGAAATACTGTGTGGTTCTATAACCTGCCCGTCAGTGGTCTGCATTACGAGACTTTTGCTTCCATGCAAAATGCCTTTAGTACCCAATTGAGTGGTTGCTGCACTCATTCCACTATTGACGCCTAAACCGGCCGCTTCAACAGCAATTAAACTGACCTCCTTTTCGTCAAGAAAATGATAAAATGCACCTGCAGCATTGCTCCCGCCACCAACACATGCGATTACGCATGCAGGCAATTCACTGCCTGTGATGGCTTTCAATTGTTGCCTTATTTCTTCACTGATTACACTTTGAAAACGGGCCACCATGTCCGGATAAGGATGAGGTCCTACTACACTTCCGATCAGGTAATATGTGTCGAGTGGATTGTTGATCCAATCCCTGATCGCCTCATTCGTGGCATCTTTCAAAGTTTTGCTTCCACTCTTTGCCGGAATCACCTTTGCCCCAAGCATTTTCATTCTTGCTACATTTGGAGCCTGGCGTCCGATATCTTTTTCGCCCATATACACGATGCATTCCAGGCCTTTCAGTGCGCAGACTGTAGCAGTAGCCACTCCGTGTTGACCCGCGCCGGTTTCTGCTATAATTCTTTTCTTTCCAAGTTTCTCTGCCAATAAAATTTGGCCGATGGTGTTATTGATCTTGTGTGCACCGGTATGACAAAGGTCTTCGCGCTTCAAGAATATTTTTGCACCGTATTTCTCACTCAGTCTTGATGCAAAGTACAGTGGCGTTGGCCGGCCTACATAGTCTTTCAGCAGTGCCAGGAACTGTTGCTGAAAAGTTTCTTCTTCAATTATTTTCAAATAATTTTCTTTCAGATGTTCCACATTGTTGTACAACATTTCCGGAACATAGGCCCCGCCAAATTCTCCATAATAACCTGATTCATTTACCTGCCACATTTTATTTATATTTTTCAACTCCTAATCGTTTTTACAAATTCAATTACCGCCGGCATGTCTTTAAAGCCTGGTTCGATTTCAAACCTGCTATTGATATCGATACCATAAAAATAGGGATGACTAAATTCTTTTAGCGCCATCGCATCATCCGGGCCAATGCCTCCACTCAAAAAAAATTGCTTACCCAAATTTGCATTTTGAATTAATGACCAGTCAAATTTTTTGCCTGTTCCTCCATAAATACCCATCGCGCCCTGGTCGAATAAATAAAAATCGCAAGCTTCTTCATAGGGCTTAACCATCCAGTCAATATTCGTGACTTCGTCACTTATCCTAAAAGCTTTAATCACTTTTATGTGATCGCTGATATTATTGCAAAACGAAGGTGATTCGTTCCCATGCAACTGCACTGCATCAAGTTTATAAAGCTCAACCTGCGCCATAATTTCGTCTTCAGAAGCATTCACAAAGACACCCACTTTTTGTGCGGAAGATTTTAACCGGGCTACTTCCTTAGCCTTCAACTTATTCACCACATACCTGGGAGACCCCGGATAAAATATAAATCCGACATACTCAATATCCAGCTCGCACAGTTGCAGTAACTGCTCGGGTTGAGTGATTCCACAAACTTTTATCTTCATTACATTTTTTTGATTCCATTCAACTGGTGTTCCATTAAAGTACAGACACCGTCCACTGCAAGCGCAGCAATGATCTATATTGCGAGAATCAGCTCCGCAACTGCATTACAAAATCGCGAAATGCCATTCCAGGGTCTTTTTCTTTCATAAACTTTTCTCCCATTAAAAACCCTTTAAACCCATGCTGTCTCAGCAATTGAATTGTTGAGACGCTATCAATTCCACTTTCAGATATTTTTACTTTGCCTGATGGAATCATTCCACCTAATAGTAACGATTGTTCCAAACTTACAACGAAGGTTTTCAAGTCGCGGTTGTTTACTCCCACCACATCTACGTCATCGAAAATGTGATCGAGTTCCTCTTCGTTGTGAATCTCCAACAACACATTCAGTCCAATATCTTTTGCAATCTTCGATAAGTTTTTCACTTCACCTTTCGTGAGACATGCGGCAATCAGCAAGATCACATGAGCACCAAAAGATTTTGATTCGACAACCTGGTATTCATCAATAATAAAATCTTTACGCAATAGAGGCACACCTGTTTTTGTTGCAACCTCAAGATCAGATAAATTCCCTCCAAAAAATTCTTCATCAGTAAGAATAGAGATAGCACTCGCGCCACATGCAGCATAAATGTTTGTCACTTCTTCAACAGATGAAGTGTTATTTATTATTCCCTTTGAAGGTGACCGTCTTTTGAATTCTGCAATAATTCCTGTTTTATCATCCCTTAATAAGAAGTCTCGGAATGATAATGAGTTGCCTTTAAAAAAAACACTTTGCTCTAACTTCTGAAAAGGCATAGTGATCTTACGACGTTCTACCTCAAGTCTCTTTTTTTCTATTATGGTATCCAGGATATTCATGATTGCATAGCCATTAATGTATTAAATATTTTATGAGCATTTCCGCTTTCCAGGCTATTAACAGCAAGATCGTAACATGTTTCATAATTTGAAAAGCGGCCTGTAGAATACAGTGCCAGTGCAGCGTTCGCCAACACTACCGCATTCTGGGCCCATGTACCATCTCCTTTTAATATTTTTAAAAATATTTTAGCAGCTTCTTCTGTTGTGTTTCCTCCATGGATGTCCATACTACTTACGGTTCTCTTGCCAAGATATTCTGCAGATAATATTTTTTCACCTTCATTTGTGATCACCTTTGTATCGCCCGTCAATGAAATTTCATCATACCCGTCGAGACTGTGCAATATTGTGAACCTGTTTTCAGATTGCTGAAGAAGATAAGAATAGATCCGGGCCATTTCGAGATTGAATACACCAACCATTTGCACCTGTGGATTCGCAGGATTTACCATTGGCCCGAGCATATTAAAAAATGTACGTACACCTAAACTCTTTCGTATTGGCCCCACCAGCTTTAAAGCCGGATGAAATAAAGGCGCATGCATAAAGCAAATATTCGTC
>JBBSPT010000173.1:0-6369 GCA_038258515.1 Chitinophagales bacterium
TAGAACGGAAGTTTTCAGGAAGATTTCGAAACTTTGGATGAAGATATTTTTCTTTGCCACCGGTTGCAAATTAAAAATAACGGGTGCGGATTATTTTAAGACAGGTCAGCATTATATCGTTACCTGCAACCATAACTCGTTCATGGATGTGCCGGTAACGACTCCTTTCATTCCGGGCCCGAATAAAACCATTGCCAAAGCCGAGATGGCAAAGATTCCAATATTTGGATTGATCTATAAACGTGGGTCCGTGCTCGTTGATCGGAAGGATAAAAATAGCAGGCAAAGCAGTTTTAATAAAATGAAGAATGTGCTGACTTGTGGCATGCACATGTGCATCTATCCTGAAGGAACGCGAAATAAAACTGATTTGCCATTGAAAGAGTTTTATGACGGCGCATTTAAATTGGCTGTTGAAACGGGTGTTGATATTGTACCCGCCTTACTTTTTGGCACAAAAAAGATTTTGCCCCCTGGGAAGGGGTTTTACTTTTGGCCGAATAAAATGGAATTACATTTTCTGCCATCTTACCCGGTAAGTAAATCCGACAGTCCGGAAATCGTCAAAAACAAGGTTTATAAAATCATGCAAGAGCATTATGTTTTACACAAGTCTCTCAGTGATTGAATGATTATAAATGTAAGAATGAGGAGTGGGGGAATGAGTATAAATTTCAGGAAGCATCAATGGCGGTCATTCTATCATTTTGTTTCTCATTCCGTATGTAATCAATCCGCCAATAGTTTTTGCTCCTATTTTGTTTTTCATGTTCTGCCGGATCGTTTCTATTGTCCTTGGACTTAAAAAAATAATTTTTGAAATGTCATCAGTTGTTTTGTCTTCCGCAAGCAGTTGCAATATTTTAAGCTCCTTTTCATTGAAACTAATAGGAATCTGTGTTCCATACTGCTGACGAACATTTTTCTTTTGCATGAGTTTTCCCATCACCGCGTTATTCACCAATTGGTTGAAATAAAAATCCTCATTCATGCACGTAAGAATGGCCTCGTAAATTTCGTCCGGGTCAGTTGTTTTGGTTAGGTAGGCATTTGCTCCCATTTCCATCATTTTACTGATCATCTGCTGATCGTCGTACATGGTGAGCACAATAATTTTGAGATCTTCATATTCTTTGCGCAGAAGTTCTATAGCATTAATGCCGTCAATTTCCGGCATCCGGATATCCATTAGTAAAACATCCGGCTTCTTAATGCTTATTTTATGCAGGAGATCTTTACCGTCCTCAGCTTCCCAGATCATTTTCAGGTCGCCTCTTGGAGACAAAGCCATCTTGATGCCATCCCTGAAAATCTTATGATCATCAGCAATTGCAATCTTGATGAGCGCTGATGGGAAAGAAGAAGAACTCATGAAGTTAATGGCTTAGTGGTTATTGTAAAAATAAATAAGAATAACGAAAATTTCACATTTCTATTTGTTGGGTTTTATATTAAATTTTTTGAGAAAATGAGTACGGACGTGTAACTGATTCGATGCATTCTATGCCAATTCTTTCGTAAGATTACGAACGGTGTTATACGATATGTTCTCATTTTTTAGGTAGATATTTTTGTTGAGAAAAAGATATTTCGACATTTTTGGAATCCTGCGAGCACGTTTTTAATTCCATAAGGAGGGAGTGGAAATTGGACCATGACGTTTTGGTTTGAAGCAGTATTAATTACAAAATATTGACACCGCGTATAGTCGAAAAGTATATTTACTATTTTTTAAAAGCGCTTAAATAGTATCTGAAGGATAGAAAAACTCCTTAAAACCTCATAGTAAATTTACTAATTTCGGACGTAGATTTACCTTTTCTTTTCTCGTATTTTTCTCCGGAATTTCTTCTGAAACTATTGCCAGCCTTAACTTTCACCAAAGTAAACAATTAGTAGTAAATTAAAAAGCTATTGTCAAATATATCGATTTTACGGAAGTTAGTACTGTAATTACACATTTAACCACAAACAATTAAAAACTTACAATCATGAATCAAAATGAACTCGTAGAAACCAAAACACTCACTGAAGTGGGTGAGAACGTCGGCCTTTCCGAAGGACTTCAAATGGTGAATGCTTTCCAGGCAGCTAACCCTACTGCAACCTCTGGGTATTACATTGGACGTAACATTCTTGAGCAGATTCTGGCACAGCCAGGAGCTGTAGGAATCAATTTCCGTAAATGCTTAACAAATTTAAATGAAGAGCATCTCGTTTACACTGCTGTTGACGAAAACGGAAAAGACATTCTTGAATTTTCTGTCGTTACGAACACAGGTGATCTCGTAAAGCAAGAGGCTATCGTTGCTGATAAAACCATCTGGTGGGAGGACGTAAAATTATATGAGGAATAGTCTCTGAATTATAATAATAATTGAAATAGATAGCTATATTTGATTTCAAACATAGCTGCTATTTTAAATTTTATAAGATATACAGGAATCTTCTTTCATTTATTACCCTTAGTTTTTTTTCTTTTGTTCAAAAAGGACACAAAAGAGAAATCACTATGGGTAATTTTTTATTATATCATCTATTGCGTTCTGAATGAAGCGGCTGGGTATATCCTTCATGAACTACGTTTCGAAAACGCATTTATATTTCTGTTTGCCATCTTCACTGTTGCGGAATTTTCTTTTTTCTGCATGTTTTACTACTACGTTTTACCCATTGGCAAAACAAAAAAAATAATCTTTCCTGTTTGGCTCTGCTTTATGATTTTGTCGATCGTGGACTTCTTCTTTGTGAACAAAATGAACGGATTCGATTCATTGACGTCGGGATTGCAAACGATTATCATAATTGCACTTTGCATCTATTACCTTTTTTTGCAGATCAGGGGTAGTATCGATCTTCACATTTACTCGACTTCAAATTTTTGGATCATCATTACTTTCCTCATATATTTATCTGGCACTTTTTTTCTATATATTATGGCAGAGACCATGATTCATGATGCAGCGTTTCGGCGGCAGTATATTTTCATCAATTCTGCGTTCAATATTTTGAAAAACGTTTTGCTTTCCATTGCGATGTTGATGAAATCTGACAAACCTTATGTTGTAAGCCAAAAAAAAACTATGGCATGGTGACTGATCCAATCAAAGTAAAAATCTAAGGCCGTTGACATTGTATCTGTATTTCTTACAGTCTTCTGAAAATTCTTTAGGCTTTTCTAGCGTGCTGATTTTTGGCACAATTGGGATGTTTATAATGGCTATTACTCTTGTTTCAGTGGTTGTATTTCATCAGCGGAGAGTAATAAAATTCAATAAGCAACTACAAAAGCTTGAAGAAGAGAAGCAACAAATGCTACTCAAAGCATCGATCCGATTCCAGGAGGAGGAGAGACAGCGAATCGCGGCTGATCTTCATGATGATGCAGGACCTCTACTGGCCACTGCAAGGCTGTACTTAAATGAAAATCTTATACACCAGGAACCTGCCGTTCAGCTACAATCTATTTTTAGCGCAAAACAAATCATTGATGACACTATCCAATTGATAAGAAATATTTCCCATAGTCTCATGCCTCCAACGTTGAAGAATTTTGGGTTAGAATCTGCCATCAAGGATCTGTTCGAAAAAATTAACGGTTCGGGGGTGATAAATGCGAGTGCACGGTTTCATGACAACCGTGAGCGCTTGATGCAAGAACAGGAACTCCTCGTATTCCGGATTATCCAGGAACTTGTGACAAATATCATCAAGCATAGTCATGCAGGGTTTATCCACCTCACACAAAATGTGCAGGGAAATTTTTCTTACTTTCGTATTCACCATGACGGGAAAGGAATTCTTCAGCAAGATTTTGAAAAATTGAATTTCGACTCCACGGGGCTCGGGTTGAAAAACATTGAGAGCCGAATTAAGGTCCTGAGGGGAAGCATCTCTTTTGACATTGACAGCACGCAAACCTATTATAAAGTCACCATTGAAGTACCAAGAGAGCCGATTAAATAATAAGTTTGGGTGAACGATCATTCCGAACTTTTAAATTCTAACTTTCTTAATTTTATATGGACGTCATCAAAGTTGCGATAGCAGATGATCATAAAATATTTAGGAAGGGTGTGATACTTTCCCTTAGACCGTACAATAATATACAATTTGTATTGGAGGCCGAAAATGGGGAAGATTTGATTAGCCAATTACAAAACATTAGCCCCGACGTGATATTGATGGACTTAAAGATGCCGGTAAAAGATGGCATCGAAGCCACGAAATACGTTAATAAGCATTTTCCCAAAATCAAGATTCTCATTTTGACAATGTATGAAGATGAGCGCTTTGTAGGTCATTTAATGGACAGCGGAGCGAACGGGTATCTTTTGAAAAGTACCGATCCCGAAGAAATTAAGCAGGGAATTGTCGACGTTGTTCGCTCGGGTTTTTATCTTAATAATTTCGTCAACAGGGTTCTTATCAAAAAGAACTACGCAAGACAAAAGTTTAATCCGAACCTCAACAGCGAAATCACCGTTAGTGAACGTGAAAAACTAGTCCTGAATCTTGTCTGCATGGAATATACGGCCCAGGAAATTGCAAAGAAGATGGACATTAGCGCCCGAACGGTAGAAGCTATAAAGGACAGGCTAATGGAACGCTTTGGGGTGAAAAATTCGGTTGGGTTGGTTTTCTTCGCAATGAAGAATTCTTTGATTGATTAGGGAGGTCTTAGAAGATCAATGATCAAGTTCAATTTCGGGGATAGATCCTTCGATGATAATCTTCCCGGCAGTTTTTTCTCTAATCTCATCAATACTTACTCCCGGCGCACGTTCCATCAATTGAAACCCATCCGGAGTGACGTTCAAAACTGCCAGGTCTGTTACAATCTTTTTTACACATTTGATTCCGGTTAGCGGCAGCGTGCAACGCGGTAATAATTTCGAATGACCTTTTGGGTTTGTGTGCATCATTGCCACGATAATGTTCTTTGCACTGGCCACTAAATCCATAGCTCCTCCCATGCCTTTTACCATTTTGCCCGGTATCTTCCAGTTTGCAATATCTCCTGTTTCACTCACTTCCATTGCGCCGAGTACTGTAAGATCAACCTTCCCGGCCCTGATCATTCCAAAGCTCATCGCACTATCAAAAAAAGAGGAGCCGGGCAAAGTTGTAATCGTTTGTTTTCCTGCATTTATCAAATCGGCATCTTCATTTCCGGATTTGGGAAAAGGCCCCATTCCAAGAAGTCCATTTTCAGATTGCAGAACTACGTGAATTCCATTGGGTATATAATTCGCTACCAAAGTCGGTATTCCAATGCCAAGATTTACATAAAATCCATCTTGCAGTTCTCTTGCTATCCGTTGCGCGATTTGGTTTTTGCTCAGCATAGTTGATAATTATTATTGACTAACGGTTCTTTGCTCAATTCTCTTCTCATAATTATTTCCTTGGAAAATGCGGTGAACATAAATGCCTGGAATATGAATTTCATTAGGATCTAATTCTCCCACATCCACCAACTCTTCCACCTCCGCAATTGTGATTTTACCCGCCATTGCCATCAGTGGGTTAAAGTTTCGCGCCGTTGCCTTGAAAATAAGATTCCCCTCAATATCGCCTTTCCAGGCTTTTACAAAGGCAAAGTCGGACTCGAACGCGTACTCCAGCAAGTATTCCTTTCCATTGAATTCTCTTGCCTCTTTGCCTTCAGCCACTTCTGTGCCCACTCCAGCGGGGGTATAGATTGCGGGCATGCCATAACCAGAAGCCAGGCATCTTGTCGCCAGCGTTCCCTGTGGGATCAACTCGACTTCAAGTTCTCCGCTAATAAGCTGACGCTCAAATTCAGCATTTTCACCAACATAAGAAGAGATCATTTTTTTTACCTGTCGCTGCTGCAACAATAACCCTATTCCAAAATCATCAACCCCGGCATTGTTAGAAATGCAGGTAAGATTTTTCGATCCTCTTTTCACAAGTGCGCTGATGCAATTTTCCGGTATCCCGCATAACCCAAAACCTCCAATCAATATAACACTGCCATCGTCGATATCGAAGATGGCTTCAATAGCGTTTGAATAGGTTTTGTTCATTTTATTAGTATTTTTTTATACACTGAATCAGCCTTCGGAGACCGGTGCCGTTCCTGGATGGCCTGTTCGTTTTCCTTTTGTTTGTGCGAATACAAACTGTCGAACATTTCCTTCATCATTTTCGGATGTTCCATGTACCAGTTATAACTTTTGTCAAAGTCATCAGCGGTAACCCGGTGAACCTGGAATACTTTTTTCGTGAACATTTCCCTGTGGGCATCAGCGGTCATTGAAGAATCTTTTCGGGCCACTTCCGCCGCCAATGCCTGTGCCCGCATCATATCCCACATAATCGCTGACATTTTTTCGGATGATA
>JBBSPT010000174.1:0-6342 GCA_038258515.1 Chitinophagales bacterium
CGTGGCCGCTACAGAAATAGTTTCGAAAAACCTGTTGCATTCACCCCGGGAAAAATCGAGAAAGTAAAATTTGAATTGCCTGCTATCGCTCATCAATTTAAGAAAGGTCATCGGATTATGGTGCAGATACAAAGCAGTTGGTTTCCACTCGTGGACAGGAATCCACAGCAGTTTGTGGACATTTATCATTGTGACGAAAAAGAATTTATTAAGACTAACATAAAAATTTTTCATGATACACAAAATGCATCAAAAATTATTTTACCTGTTTTAAAATGACCTTCGTGAATTGCCAATTTTAAAATTCAACTAAAATAAATTGAGAAAAATACTTCTTCTACTTAGCATCTTCTTTGCGCAACAGATACATGGACAGTCCTATAAAAAAATTCATCGCAAAGCAATTGTTGTGGACACCCACAACGACATCCTGATGAAAGCGGTAGATATAGGAATTGTGATGGACCAGGACTTAAGAGGCAAAACTCATACTGATCTTGATCGCTGGAAGAAAGGCGGATTAGATGTACAGGTCTTTTCTGTGTATTGCGATGGAGATGCTAAAAATCCGTTTGCCTATGCTAACAGGGAAATTGACACGCTTGATGCTGTGGTCGCACGAAACCCCGGAAAAATAGTGAAGGTTTACAATTATGCTGAATTGATGAAAGCCGTGAAGGAAAAAAAGATTGCAGCCATGACTGGTGTAGAGGGCGGCCACATGATAGAAGATGACTTACACAAACTGGATGTGTTGTATAACCGCGGAGCAAGATATTTAACATTGACCCACAACATTGCTCCATCCTGGGCTACGAGCGCTGCTGATGAAACCAGTGGAAAAGAATTATCTCACAAGGGGCTCACTCCTTTTGGCTTTGAGGTGGTACATCACATGAATCAACTCGGTATGATCATAGACGTGAGTCATGTGGGTGAACAAACTTTTTGGGATGTAATGAAAACAACTACGAAGCCCGTCATCGCTTCCCACAGTTCAGTTTACACGCTTACACACAGCCGCCGCAATTTAAATGATGCTCAGATAAAGGCCGTCGCCAAAAATGGTGGCGTCATCCAGGTAAATTTTAACCCGGGTTTCATTGACAGTACTTTCGATAAAAAAGAAGCCATTTTTTTTCAAGAACATGCGGACGAAAAAGATTCGCTGATGAAGGCAAAGGGCGATTTTTATACACAAGACTATCTCTATCAAAAATATGCCCGGGAGACTGCCAGCATGCGCCCTCCACTATCAACACTCATTGACCATATCGACTATATCGTAAAATTAGTTGGTGCAGATTATGTTGGCCTCGGCTCCGACTTTGACGGTATCGTTATTACGCCACAGCAATTGGATGATGTCACGGATTATCCTTTGATAACGAAAGCATTGGTGGAAAGAGGATACAACAAAAAAGACATTGATAAAATTCTGGGTGGTAATTTTTTGCGGGTGCTGAAAGCAAATGAAAAGAAATAAGAAAACCAGGATACGAAATTCGACGAAGATTATTAAATTCCCGAAGCGGGAAAATGACCAGGTGAAATGACCAGAATATTTTTTGAAGAGGGCTCTACGGTTTTTTAGAACTTTTGAAAGTCAGGCAAACAGGTGAATGCCAGGTTTCTATTTTATTTCCACTACTAACTTACATGCTAATAACGAAAACAGAAGAAGGATTAGAAAGAGTTATAGGTGTATCTGGAATCGCCCTTACAATTGTGAATTTCACTATCGGCGCTGGTATTTTTATTTTACCGGCTATCATTAGTATGCAACTCGGTGCTTTCGGTGTAGTCGGTTATGTATTTTGTGCCATCATGCTGGGAGCTATAATGCTTTGCTATATTGAAATCGGAAGCCGTATTACCACTACAGGCGGCACTTATGCTTATGTAGCAGCAGCCTTTGGAGAACTCCCCGCTTTTATAATTAACTGGATGTTCTTTTTTGGCTGGTGCATGTTAAGTGGCGCTGCTCTTATGAATATCATCGCAGATTCCATGGCGGTTATTTCCCCTGTTTTTGCAAATGCGTGGTTCCGGGCATTGCTGTTTTTTATGCTTATGAGTTTTATGGTATTGCTAAATGTGCGAAGCGCAAAACAAGGGGTCGCGTTTATAAAATTAGTAACAGTCATAAAACTATTGCCATTGGCCTGTATTATCATCTTTGGATTTAGCTATGTAAAATTTTCTAACCTCCATTGGGAACGCATTCCATCCGTCACGTCATTCGGCAATGCCGCGTTGGTATTGTTCTTCGCCTTTGCCGGTTTCGAATCGGCTCTAAGTGTGAGTGGAGAGATCAGCAATCCAAGACGTACCATTCCCCGTGGTATTCTTCTTGGAGGCGCGTTACTCTTCTTTACTTATATAATGATACAAATCGTCGCGCAGGGTGTACTCGGGGCGCAAATTTCAGATTTTCAAGATGCACCACTGGCTGCAGTTGCAGAGAAAGTTGCTGGCCCTACAGGTGGAGCGATCTTATTGATTACTGCTGCATTTTCGTGTTTTAGTTCAGTTTGCGGTGATCTATTGACTACACCAAGAATTTTGTTTGCGGGTGCCAATGATGGATTGTTCCCAAAAATTCTTGGAAAAGTGCATCCAAAATTTTCTACTCCTTATATAGCCATTATCATCTATGGCGCACTAATTTTTATTTTTTCGACTGCCGGTGGATTCAAACAATTGGCAATTTTAGCCAGCGCATCCATCTTACTAATTTATCTCACTGTTATTTTAGCTACCATTAAAATGAGAACAAAAAAACAGGAGATACAGGAAAAAACTTTCAGGATGCCCGGCGGGTTGATCATTCCCTTTGTCGGTATTGCTTCTATCATTTGGTTGCTTACAAGCCTGGGTAAATGGGAAATTCTCTCAGCAATCATTTTCATTGCAGTGGTATGCGTGATCTATGCGATTATGAAGAAAATAAAAAACAATCCAATTGCTTTAGCAACAGAAGAAATTATTTTATAGAAATTAATCAATGGCGTATAGTGAAAAAATAGCTGAAAGAGTAAGAAAGATTCTTTCGAATACAGGAAAAGTCAGCGAGAAGAAAATGTTCGGCAAGTTAGCTTTTATGGTTAATGGCAAAATGTGTGTTACTGTAGGTGCTGATAAAATAATGTGCCGCATCGATCCTTCGGTTTATAGTGAGGTCATTTTAAGAAAAGGCTGCAGCCCGATGATAATGCGTGGACGCGAATACAAAGGTTTCCTGTATGTAGATGAGAATAGCATTGACAATAAAAAGGACCTTGATTATTGGATCAAGCTTTCCCTTGATTATAATAAGGTTGCAAGGTCCGCAAAGACCGGGCGAAAGAAATAAAATGAATACCTACATTCCCGGAAAAATATTTCCGTCTCCCAAATTCAAAGCTGCAAATGTTCGACTATAATCCGTCGATCTTCCCCGCCTAATCTCTATATTTATCTTAGAAATGTTTTGAAACTCAGCTCAAAAGAAGTTGAATCAAAAACTTCTTCGAAGTCCAAACTATTTCATTAGTGAAATCCGGTCCTTGCTAAACACTGAACCTACGACAAACACCTTCTTATTTTACGAACTGAGAGTCATTCTCCGTGTCTCTCTGTGAAATCTCCGTGATTCTCCGTGTAATTTCTAAAAAATTGCACAGAGGAAAGAAAGAGGGGCACAGAGTGACACAGAGAAAAAATAAAACCTCCGTGTCTCTGTGTGAAATCTTCCTGATTCTCCGTGTAACTTCTAAAACATTACACTGAGAAAAACCAAAGGAGCTTTTGAAGTTAATTGACGAATACAACTTGATCTAATTTGAAAATATGACCAGTCCAAAACTACTGCGGCTTGCAGGCGAAAACGCAAATCTCCTACAGGAGCTAGCGCTGAAAAACAGGCAATTGGAAATAGAAGCAGCGTTGGAAAAAGTTCGTTCCCGTTCTTTAACAATGCATAAAAGTGATGAACTGAATGAAGTCTTAGTGATCGTTCACGAACAGCTAACCTATCTTAAAGTAGGATTTCACTCATGCCATATTTTGATCTTCTCAGATCAAATAAGAGATATGGAGTACTGGACACTGGGCATTAATAACATTTTATATTCACGGTTTCGCTTCCCTTATGTTGATTTTTCTGCACCAATGCATATCTCTAAAGCAAGGGAAGCTAATTTGAATTTTTTTTCCAGAAACTATCATGGGAATGATAAAGCAGAACTATGTCAGTACCTATTTGAACAAAGTGATTTCAGCAAAATACCTGAGGGACGGAAACAATTTATAACTGAGGCAGAAGAGTTTACTATTTCAGTAGGGATAAGAAAAAGTATAGGTATTCAAATCACCAGTTACGACAAAATAGAATTTTCGGACGAAGAGAATGAAATCCTGGTACGCTTTACTAAAGTATTCGAACAAGCGTACGTTCGCTTCCTTGATCTGCAAAGGGCAGAAGCACAAGCCCGGGAAGCTCAGATAGAAGTAGCATTGGAACGGGTGAGAGCAAGAACCATGGCTATGCGGAAACAGGACGAACTTATTGAAGTAATCACTTTATTAGCTGATCAATTGGTTCAACTCGATATTGATCTCGGTGTCGCCAATTTCAGTAATGGTCTTAGTGAAAAAGACTGGGACCTCTGGCTCTATACCAGTAAAGCTTCGCCAGGCAAACAGACGAGGCGGATATTTTGCCCCTGGATTGATCATCCCTATTTTCATGAGGTGAAGGCCGCCATCAGGAAATTTAAAAAGGGAATTGATTTATCGGTAGCTGTATTTAATAAAGCGGATAAAGATAGCTTCCTGGATCATGTGTTCGCTAACACGACTTACAAGGATGATTATGCTGAACTTCCGGATAGCATAAGAGAATTTTTGTATAATTCGCCGGGATATACCTGGTCTGCAGTTATTACAAAAGACACATGGGTTTCGATCTGCAAGTATGATATCAAACCATTTACGGATGAGCAAAATGCTATCTTAAGAAGATTTACCAATGCATTCGGACAGGCTTATACCCGCTTTCTCGATTTGAAAAAAGCAGAAGCACAAGCAAGAGAAGCGCAAATTCAATTAGCATTAGAAAGAGTTCGTGCAAGAACGATGGCTATGCAGAAAAGTGATGAATTAATGGAAACAGCCGTAGTCCTATTTAATCAGCTCAACCAGTTAGGTGAAAATATTGAACGAGCAATCATTGGTGTGATGAATGAAGAAGAACGTGTAGTTGACGTATGGGCCACCCGGCCCGACGGCAGCCAAATGGACAAGATGCAGAAGTTCCCTTTAGATGAGCCTATCGTCATGCAGAAGATTTATGTTGCCTGGCAAGAACAGAAGAAATCGATCGTGTTAGATCTTCGGGGTGAAGATCTGGAAAGTTATTTTAAATTCTTGAAGGATAGGAGTTCTCGTCTGAAGCGAGAGAGTTTTGGAGAAAGACGGGTAGAAAATTTTGCGTTTTTCTCAAAAGGTATGTTAGGGGTTATCAATACAGATCCAAACACTCCTGGCAATGTTGAGCTTTACGAAAGATTTGCTGCTGTCTTTGATCTCACTTACACTCGTTTTCTCGATTTGAAAAATGCCGAAGCGCAGGCAAGAGAAGCGAAGATTGAAGCAGCATTGGAAAAAGTACGCAGCCGTTCCATGGGTATGCAAAAAAGTGAAGAACTTAAGGAAGTGATACAGGTAGTGTATGATGAATTTGTTCAGTTAAAAATAAATGTGGAGCATACCGGTTTTATCATTGATTATAGAACAAACGATGATATGCATATCTGGCTGGCGGATCGTCACAAAGTTCCGGCTGAAATTTCAATTCCACATTTTGATTCGCCGCATTGGAACAGTTTTGTTGATGCCAAAGAAAATGGAAAAGATTTTTTTGCAAACCTTCTCAACTTTGAAGAAAAGAATAAATTCTATACCGACCTTTTTGAGCTCTTTCCCGGATTGCCGGAAGAAATAAAAGAATATTATCTCGGTTGCAAAGCACTAGCCATTTCAACGGTTTTAATTGATAATGTTGGTTTATATATTGAGAATTTTTCCGGCACAATTTACACTGATGAAGAGAATAAAATACTGCTGCGTTTTGGAAAAGTATTCCAGCAAACCTATACCCGTTTTCTTGATCTGCAGAGAGCAGAAGAACAAGCAAGAGAAGCGCAAATAGAATTAGGTCTGGAAAGAGTTAGGGCAAGAGCCATGGCCATGCAGCATAGTGATGAATTACCTGAATCCGCACTATTATTGTTTCAGCAGGTACAAACATTAGGCATGCCTGCCTGGAGCGCCGGTTATTGTATATGGGATGAAGATAAA
>JBBSPT010000175.1:0-6301 GCA_038258515.1 Chitinophagales bacterium
GCATCATTTCAAATCCGGATTTGCTTATAGTCAACTCTACCCTAAAGGCACACTGTGAAGGAATTTTTAGTTATTTGCTGCAAAGGCACGGTACAGACAAAATATTTCTTATCAAAAAGAAAGGCGACAACCGTATTGACAACTATTTTAAATCGATCAACACCCGCGAAGGCAAGCCGCTATTGAATATAAATACTATCGTACTCGACAGCTCTATTTCTTCATATTCATTATTAAGGCGCATCGACACTACCCAATACACGGTAATTATAGGTGCAAGCCTCAACGAAACTTTTTCAAAAAAGCTGGCGGATGCATGTTATCCTATTCAGAAAAAGCATCCTCTTACCCTCATCGGAATGCCCAACTGGGATGGTTTCAGGAGCCTTGCAAACGCAGAGGCGTACCGGGATTTTCCGATCCTCTATACTACCCCCCATTATGATATCAAAAACAATGAGTTTGACTCGCTCATTGTTCGAAAGTATTTTCAGCTATACCGTGCTAAGCCGTCTGACATGGCCTACAAAGGATTTGAAATTACCTGGTTTTTTTCAAACCTTCTTCTCAATTATGACACGGCGATGATGTCTCATCTCAATGACAAACGTTATGCGCCGTTTCACGAATTTAATTTTAGGCCGGTTTATTCTGGTGAGGACAATGCTGTTCCCGATTATTATGAGAATAAACTCTTATTCATTATGCAAATAATGAATGGAGAAATCGGCCGCTACTACTAATGTAGTTTTCCGCAAACCTTTTTTTGTTTCAATTGTTTTCCATTTTACCGATCTCTGTGAGCAGCCAGGATTTTTTAGAATAAAAATCGCAGGTTGTTAATGGAAGCGCAGTATCGATTTTATCAACAAAATTTAAGGCAGGTTATTTGTAACTTTCGAAGACTATGGGAAGCCTCATATCGTTTACAGACAAAGGACTTTTTTGCGAACAAGGCGATTTCTATATCGATCCCTGGAAGCCTGTGGAGAGGGCAGTGATAACACACGGTCACAGTGATCACGCATACTTTGGCCACAAACACTACCTCTGCCACACTGATACAAAGCCCATCATGCGCCTGCGCCTCGGAGAGAATAATTACCAATCACTGGCTTGGAATGAAAAGATAAATTTGAATGGCGTTACGCTTTCAATGCATCCTGCTGGGCATATCATCGGTTCATCACAAATCAGGCTGGAATACAAAGGTGAGGTTTGGGTAGTGAGTGGAGATTACAAAGTGGAGGACGATGGGCTAAGTGGAAAATTCGAAGCGCTGAAATGCAACACTTTTATCACTGAGTCAACTTTTGGTTTACCAATTTATGAATGGAAACCGCAGCAGGAAATTTATAACAACATCATCACCTGGATCAATAAAAATAAAGAGAACGGAAAGACGAGTATCATACTTGCTTACAGTCTTGGAAAGGCTCAACGGGTATTGCAGGCGATTAAAGAAACAACTCAGACAATTTTTGCGCATGGAGCAATTTTTAATATGCAACAAACTTTGATTGAGGCCGGGTGGGATATTACGCCTGTGGTAAGGGTAACGCCTGAAACCCCGAAAGATCTTTTAAAAGGTTCAGTTGTAATCGCGCCTCCATCTGCAGACGGGACACCATGGCTGAAAAAATTCAATCCCTATTCTGTAGGCGTTTGCAGCGGATGGATGCAGGTAAGGGGTAATGTAAGACGAAGAAATGTAGATGCCGGGTTTCCTCTCAGCGATCATGCAGATTGGAATGGGCTCGTCGCAAGCGTTAAGGCAACTGGCGCAGAAAAAGTTTTTGTGACGCATGGTTTCCAGGCTGCCTTCAGCCGGTATCTTAATGAAGAGAACATCACGCTTGCGGCTGAAGTGAAAACGCAATATGGCAATGAGGACGAAGAAACTGCTGCAATTATAGAAGAGGAACAAATCTTAAGTGAATGAAGGAGGAAACCATTGAGATGAATAGCATTGATCCAAATCCAAAGGAGAATATAATTTCTGGCCTTGAACTGTTTGCACAATTGGTTACAGAATTAAGTTCGTCCACGAAAACGAATGACAAACTTCAGAGCCTTGTTAGTTATTTCGCGATGGCTCCAGACGTTGATAAAGTGTGGGTGATTGCGATTTTTAGCGGACGCCGTCCACGGCGTGCCGTCAATTCCAGGCTGATGCGTGACTGGTGTGCAGAGATTACGCATTACCGAGCCTGGCTGTTTGATGAGTGCTATCATACTGTCGGTGACCTTGCAGAAACGCTTGCCTTATTGTTGCCGGAAACGAAAGAAGCATCGCAGGTCAATGAAAGTCTTTCCCATTACCTGGAAAAATTTATCTCGATTGAAAAGCAGGACGAATCGGTGAGAAAGAAATTTATTCTCGATAGCTGGAATCAGATGAATCGGGACGAGCGATTTGTATTTAATAAATTAATAACTGGTAGTTTTCGAATTGGTGTTTCACAAAAAACGATTGTGAATGCGCTTGCGAAAATCGTGCATCTTTCTGCTTCGGAAATTGCACATCGTATCAGCGGCAACTGGGATCCCGTTACAACATCTTTCAACGATCTGTTAAGCGAGTCTGCATCTATCACTGATTTCTCAAAACCTTATCCATTTTATTTAGCCTACGCTCTTGAGTCGGAACCTGGCGAGTTAGGGCTTCCTGAAGAATGGCAGGCAGAGTGGAAGTGGGATGGCATTCGCGGACAAATGATAAAGAGAAATGATGAACTATTTATCTGGAGTCGCGGTGAAGAATTGATGACTGATAAGTTTCCTGAATACTATATCCTGAAAGATTTGTTGCCGAACGGTATTGTATTAGACGGGGAGATCATTCCTGCTGCTGAAGGAAAGCCGCTGCCGTTCTCAGTTTTGCAGACCCGCATCGGAAGAAAAAATATTGGAAAAAAACAATTGCAGGAAGCCCCGATTTCATTTTTCGCATATGATCTTTTAGAATATAATTATGAAGACTGGCGCGGAAAACCGTTAACAGAAAGGAGAAGGAAATTAGAAGAAATTGTAGTTCCCATAAAAAATAAAGCAATACAGATTTCTGAGATTATTGATTTCACTTCATGGGAGGATCTCGCAGAGCTTAGAAAATCTTCAAGGGAAATGAACAGTGAGGGCATCATGTTGAAGAGAAAAAATTCTGACTACAAGGTTGGAAGAAAAAGAGGGGATTGGTGGAAATGGAAGATTGATCCGTTGACTATAGATTGTGTGATGGTGTATGCACAAAAAGGAAGCGGGCGAAGAAGTAACCTATATACTGATTATACTTTTGCGGTGAAAGATGGTGATCAACTGACAGTTTTTACAAAAGCATATTCAGGATTAACCGACAAAGAATTTGCCCAGGTTGATAATTTTGTAAAAAGAAATTCTATTGAGAAGTTCGGACCGGTGCGCACTGTAAAACCTGAATTGGTTTTTGAAATTGCCTTCGAAGGTATAGCAGCAAGCAATCGACACAAAAGCGGAGTCGCACTGCGCTTCCCAAGAATGAGCCTGTGGCGGAAAGATAAAACTGTAGATGAAATAAATACAATTGAAGATTTAAAAGCTATGTTGAAGATGTACGGGAAGTGAATTTAGAGTAAATTTGTTTTGGCCATGCGCATCACGAAAGAAGATATTATTGCTTCATTAAAAAAGGATAAACACCTGTTGCAAAAAGAAATGGGAGTTTCCGAGTTAGCCCTCTTTGGTTCTTATGCAAATAATTCTCAAAGAGAAGATAGTGATATTGATTTTTTAATTGAATTAAAAGAAGTAGACTACGCTTATCTTTATAAAACATACACTTTCCTTGAAAAAAAATTTCCCGGAAAAAAAATTCAATTGACACGAAAAGGACCGCATCTTTCAAAAGAGTTTTTATCAGCGATTGAAAACGACCTGATTTATGTCTAAAGTAAATTACAGGTTAGGTTTAATTCTTAATGCGGTTAAGATCATAGAGAAAAGAATGGAAAAAATTCAAACTGCTGATGATTTTATTAAGGATGATGATAGCAATACAATTTTAGATTCAATTAATGCACGGTTACAAACCATAGGAGAGAATGCGAATAAAATCTTAAAAGCCGACGAAGATTTTTTTCAGGTTTACTTACAGATTGATCCACTACCAATTATTGATTTCAGAAATATTGTTTCTCACGAATATGAACTATTGGATTACCAGATAATTTACAAAATCTGTGTAAAAAATCTACCCCTCCTAAAACAGAAAATACAAACCTTTCTATCAAACAACAATGAAACTGTTTGACACAAAAGGATACAAAATCATTAACGAATGGATTTCATTAAAAGGCTACTCTCCATTCGCGTTCCAGGAAGAAACCTGGCAACATATAATCGATCAGAAATCCGGATTGGTAAATGCACCAACAGGTTGTGGAAAAACATTTTCAGTTTTCCTTGGGGCTTTGATTGACTTCATTAATGATCATCCAAAAAATTATAAAACGAAATCAAAGAATGGTCTCCAGCTTTTATGGATCACGCCCTTGCGTGCCTTGGCAAAAGATATCGCCAGGGCGATGGAAGAAGTGATCGCTGAACTTGGCATGAACTGGAAGGTGGGCATCCGCAATGGCGACACAAGTATGAGCGACCGGCAAAAGCAAAAGCGGCAAATGCCCGAAGCGCTATTAATAACTCCTGAAAGCCTGCATCTTTTACTGGCGCAAAAAGGCTATCCCGAAATTTTTAACTCACTAAAAATTATTGCAGTTGACGAATGGCATGAGTTAATTGGCTCAAAAAGAGGAGTGCAGGTTGAGCTGGCAGTGTCCAGGATATTAAATGTTGAAAAAGAAAATCTTGATAGAAAAGTTTCTCTGTGGGGCATATCAGCAACGATTGGAAATTTGCAGGAGGCAAAGGAAGTTCTACTCTCTCCTGCAGCTCATATCAACAACGAATCTCCTTTCTCGTTTGGTGAGACTGTGACCGCAGAAATCGATAAGCCAATTCTAATTGAATCTATCTTTCCTGATGAGATTGAAAAATTTCCCTGGGCCGGTCACCTCGGGATAAAGCTGGTTGATAAAGTGATCCCGATTATAATGCAGAGTACAACCACGCTCATTTTTATCAACACCCGCGGCATGAGTGAAATGTGGTACCAGGCGCTCCTCACTGCCTGCCCGGAACTTGCCGGCGCCATAGCACTCCATCATGGAAGTGTCGAACAGGAACTAAGATTTTGGGTTGAAGAAAATTTGCATACCGGCAAATTAAAAGCTGTAGTCTGCACGGCAAGCCTTGATCTGGGCGTTGACTTTCGGCCTGTGGAAACTGTGATACAAGTAGGTTCTCCGAAAGGTGTAGCAAGGTTTTTACAAAGAGCCGGTAGAAGTGGTCACAGGCCGGGAGAAGTGAGTAAAATTTATTTTCTTCCGACACATTCTCTTGAATTGATCGAAGCAGCAGCACTAAAAGAAGCTACTAAGATTGGATTGATAGAAAGTCGCGATCCCAAGATTTTATGCTTCGATGTGTTGATTCAATACTTAAGCACACTGGCTATTTCTGACGGATTTTTACCTGATCAAATTTTCGGGGAAATCAAAACAACCTATTGTTATAAGGATATCACGGAAGATGAATGGTTGCAAATTTTACAATTCGCGACAGCCGGTGGTGTTGCCTTGCAACAATATGACGATTACAAAAAAATAGAGATCATTGATGGATTATACAAAATTAATAACCGAAGGATAGCGATGCGTCACCGTATGCATATTGGAACAATTGTGAGTGATCCGATGATGAAAGTAAAATTTATCAGTGGCGGTTTTATTGGGGTAATTGAGGAGTGGTTCATCGCCCGTTTGCAACCTGGTGATAATTTCACATTGGCAGGAAGAAATCTTGAGTTCGTGATGGTGAAGGAAATGACAGCCTTGGTGAGAAAATCAAATTCAAAAAAATCAATTATTCCAAGCTGGCAGGGAGGGCGAATGCCATTGTCTGCGAACCTCGGCAGCATGCTAAGAAAAAAGTTTGACGAGTCAGGGATGACACTCCATAAAAAAAATAAAAAAGGACTGGACCCTGAGATAATTGCACTGCAACCACTGTTTGAATTGCAGGAATATCTTTCTCATATACCAAAACAAAATGAGCTGTTAATCGAACACATCGAAACAAAAGATGGGTTTCATCTTTTTGTGTTTCCATTTGAGGGCCGATTGGTACATGAGGCAATGGCAGCGATTTTAGCATACCGGATCAGCCGGATCACTGCTATCAGTTTTTCTCTTGCAATGAATGA
>JBBSPT010000176.1:0-6294 GCA_038258515.1 Chitinophagales bacterium
AGAACAGCGATTAATGCATACGAGCCAGTTCTCGATGGGTGTGGACATGGCTGATCTGAACAATGACGGCTATCCAGAAATTATTTCGACGGATATGTTATCATCAGATCCTTATATTTTAAAACGTTCATTGAGCGAAGGCGCCTACGACATTTTTAATTACAAAATAGACATTGGCTATAGTTACCAATATACAAGAAACAATCTCCAGCTCAACAGGCGCAACGGGATGTTCAGCGAGGTTGGATTGTACGCAGGCATAGCAGCCACAGACTGGAGTTGGTCGCCATTGCTGTTCGATTTTGATAACGATGGATTCAAAGATTTGTTTATTTCCAATGGAATTCCAAAACGCCTCAACGACATTGATTATATCAACTTCGTTTCCAATGGAGACGTGCAGCAAAAGATCCAGGAAAATAATTTTCGTGAAAAAGACCTTTCACTTATTGATAAATTTCCTGTGATAAAACTGCCAAATAAGTTTTACCTGAATAAAGGAAATATGTCCTTCGCCGACGAAACAAATTTAATTGATGGCGCTGTGCCCACCTTTTCAAACGGATCAATTTATGCCGATCTCGACAATGATGGAGATCTTGATGTAGGTGTAAATAATATTGATGCTTCCGCAATTATTTATGAAAATAAAACTGCCGGAGCGCAACAAAATTCTTCATTAAAAATTCATTTAAAAGGGCCGCCGCAAAATCTAAATGCCATCGGAGCAAAAATTATCCTGTTCGCGGACAAAGTAATTCGAACCTATGAAAACAACCCGGTAAAAGGCTTCATGTCCAGCATGCAAATTCCAATCACTATAGGATTGAAAAATACGAGGATCGATTCTGCATTCCTCGTATGGCCCGATAACACTTCGCGACAGATCTCCATTACACCAGGCGATTCGGTATTAAATTTTATTTATGAAAAAAACGAGAAGCCTTTTAACTATCAAAGCATCATTGACTATTACCAGAATCCAACGAAGCCGATGGAAGATATTACCGCAGAGATTGGGTTTACTTATGTGCATGAGGAAAACCGCTTTTCGGAATTCGATAGGGAACCGCTCATTCCTCATTTCTTCTCAACAGAAGGCCCGGCGCTGGCCGTGGCTGATGTCAATCACGATGGTTTGCAAGATGCTTTTATCGGGTCTGCCAGGAATAAAAAATGTAAATTATTGTTACAGCAGCGCTCAGGAAAATTTATTAAAAATGAACAACTTTTTTTGGAGAACGATAGTAGCTATGAAGATGTGGATGCCTGTTTTGCTGACGTAAACAATGATGGAAACATTGACTTAATTGTCGCAAGCGGAGGCAATGAATTTTACGGGCCCGACATACACAATTCTCCGAGGGTTTATTTGAATGATGCCGAAGGAAATTTTACAAAGCTGGAAGGCGCATTTAAAGATCTTTATCTCACAGCCTCCTGCGTGGCAGTCAGCGATTTCAACAATGATGGATTTCCGGATTTGTTTATTGGCGCAAGAACAGTTCCGTTCGATAACGGAGCATCCCCGCAATCCTATCTTTTGCAAAATGATGGAACCGGAAAATTCACTGATGTAACAACGGAAATTGCAAAAGAGCTTGTCCACATTGGCTTTGTAACGCAGGCAGTTTGGTTCGATCTCGATAAGGACGGTGACAAAGATTTATTGGTCTCGTTAGAGTGGGGCGGAATTGTCGCGTTCATAAATGACAATGGAAAATTTTCTAAGACAATAATAAGTGACCGGCAGGGTTGGTGGAATTTCCTCTTGCCCTGCGATATCGATGGTGATGGCGATGTAGATCTGATCGCTGGGAACCTTGGATTGAACAGTCGTCTAAAAGCTTCGCCGGAATTTCCCGTAAGAATGTATTATAATGATTTCGATGACAATGGCCGGAAGGAGCAATTGCTGACATACTACCTCGGTGGTAAAGAAATTCCCTTTGCAAGCAAAGCCGAACTTGAAAAGCAAATGCCTTTCATAAAAAAGAAATTTCTCTATGCCGACGATTTTGCAAAAGCAGGTTTGAGCGATCTTTTCGGTCAGAAAAAAATGAAAGATGCGAAAGTCTATACGGCAGATTATTTTTCAAACGCCGTTTTGATCAACGACGGTAATCTGCAATTTGAAACGAAAGCTTTGCCCTGGCAGGCGCAGCTTACTTCTTATAAAGATGCTGTGGTAGTAAATGCGAACAACGATAGTCTGCCAGACATTTTGCTGGTAGGCAATTATTACGAAAACAATATTGAGATGGGAAGATATGATGCTGATTTCGGAACAATGTTATTGAACGAAGGAAATGGAAACTTCACTGCGGAAAGCATAAATGGTTTGCAAGTGAAAGGCCAGGTGCGGCACATTAAAAAAATAAATTTAGGCAATGAGGAGGCGTATGTTCTTGTAAAAAATAATGACAGCGCCAGGGTAATTAAATTTAAAACAGAACTAAAAATCAATAAATAGGATAGTAAATTCTCGTAACCCATTTGGTTGTATCTGGTTCCTGCGACCGATCGGTAACCAATGATTGAAAGGGAATTGCGGGCGATGACAAACTGTGATCAGTAACGTATAAATTCAACTGTCGCAGAGCATCTTCCGCTGTTTTACTACCGCCGTTTACCTCCGCTTCTATAATTCTACCCGCTACCATTCGTTTTGTTATAAAAACATTTCGTTCAGGAATTTCTTTATTGAGAGGCAACGCGACCATCGTGCGAAAACCCTTGTTGCTTTTTTGAACATTCAGCATTGGTGGATTTGTTTGTTTCGCGCCTTTGCTTGCCGTGTATTTTTTTAGGCTATTGATCGCAACATAAATTTCCTTAGTAGTTGGAAAACTGTCAGTCAAAAATTTTGTAGAAATTAAAATCGTGTCCACGACTTTTGTTTCATCCACACGAAAACCGTAAACGCTTTTCTCGCTCTCCACATATTTTTTTAGTTCCAAAAGAATTTTATTTAAATCGTTTTCTAACGTTTTTGCCGCTAAAAAAGAACTTATTCTTTTTAGCGGGTTGTATGTTTTGCTTATTTCACCTTTCCATTCAACCACTGAAGAATCTTTTCCCGGTTCTAAAACCGTGAGCAAGCTCGCTGCACGAATATTTTCAGATGTTATTGAAACCTGTGCGTAATTCATCAATGCATTCTCAATTGAAAAATAATAGCCATTGAAATCGAGTGAACGCGGCGGCTCATCATCTCGCGGTGTTGAGGATTCCTGCGGAAACCATTTTGTCCATTGGTTGCTTTCAGTTAATATTCTTGTGGTCATTGCCGCCTTTGAATCAATAAAAACTTTCGCAGAAAATTTTGGCGAGGCCGGAAGCATTAAATAATCGATTGCAACGCAAACCAAAACCAAGAGCAGAATTATCGCCAATTTTTTATTCATAAAAAATTTCTGAGCAGTACAAATTAACTAAACTCCGATGTACAAATGTATCTGCGGTTCCTCCCCAAATTAATTTAAATTGAGGAACATTAACAATTTGTGCTTACATGAAAAGAATCGTTTTTATATTTCTGATCTTTTTCTCTTGCTCCTCTTCTTTCTCGCAGGATTCGAAAATTTGGACAATCGTTGCCGATTCAATAAACCCTGCTAATTATTATGGTGAGACAGTTGCCAATGGTGTCATCGGCATCATATCCTCACCTGATGTATTGCGATGCAAAGCAGTGGTATTGAATGGAGCATACGATCAGTATGGCCGCGGCAGGGTAAGTAATTTTCTCCAAAGTTTCAACCTGGTAAATATGAACCTGGATGTTGACGGGCAGAGAATTGGAAATAGCGATGTCACGAACCTGCACCAGAAGCTGGATATGAAGCATGCAAGTTTTACAACTTCTTTTGATTACCAGGATAAGGCAACAGTTTCTTACACTTATTACGCTCTTCGAAATCTTCCTTACACTGTGTTAGTTGATGTAACTATCAAAGCGAAAAAAAGTATTGAAATAATTTCCGCAAGTGTCATGGAAGCGCCCGATGCCTTAAAAGATGTTCAAAACTATTACAATGAAATTGATCGTCCACATGTAACGCTCAGCCTGCTTTCTTCCATTGCCAAAAGCCCAACGGGAAAGTTGACAATTGCAGCATCCAATACCTTCTTGTATGATGAACCGCATGGGAGTGAGCCGCGCCAAATACACGAAATGTGGGACAACAATATGCATCTGTCAAAATTCAAAAAGCATTTGGATGCAGGCACTACTTATCATTTCGCGATCGCCGGAGCATTGATTTCCACGGCCCAGCATGAGGATCCCCTAAATGAAGCAGAACGATATGTTATCTATGCAAAATTGCAGGGCACAAAAAGGCTGATTGAATTTCACGATGCGGCATGGGATGATTTGTGGAAGAGTGACATTGTAGTTGAAGGCGATGATCAAAGCCAGAAGGACATTCATTCCGCCATGTATCACCTTTACTCTTTTGTAAGAGAGGGAACTTCCTATAGTCCTTCGCCAATGGGTTTGAGCGGTCTGGGCTACAACGGACACGTCTTTTGGGACACAGAGATATGGATGTATCCTGCGATCCTCGTTCTCCATCCAGCCATGGCAAGAAGCCTTGTTGACTATCGGTACGAGAGACTGGATGAAGCAAAGCACAACGCATTTGCGCATGGCTATAAAGGAGCGATGTACCCGTGGGAAAGCGCCGCCAGCGGAAACGAGGAGACTCCTGTTTGGGCGTTGAGCGGTCCTTTCGAGCATCACATCACCGCTGACGTTGCCATAGCCGCCTGGAATTATTTTGCGGTAACCCGCGACACATCCTGGCTTCGGGAGAGGGGTTACCCGGTGATAAAAGCGTGTGCCGACTTCTGGGCAAGCCGGGTGGAGAAGAACGGACCTGGTCACTATGATATTAAAAATGTGGTGGCCGCCGATGAATGGGCGGAAAACGTTGACAACAATGCTTTCACAAATGCAGCGGCTAAAGCCAATCTCCGGTTTGCTTCAATGGCTGCGGCTATTCTGAATCTACCTCCGGATACTGAATGGAAAATAGTAGAAGAGAACATCCCGATCCTCAAACTAAGCAATGGCGTAACTGCTGAACATGCCCAATATAAGGGCGAAAAAATAAAGCAAGCTGATGTAAATCTTCTTGCTTATCCCTTGCAGGAAATTTCTGATCCTGTACAAATTCGAAAAGACCTTGAGTACTATGAAAGCCGGATAGGCGTGGGCTCTCCGGCAATGACTCATGCAATCTTTGCTATTTTATATGCAAGATTGAAAGAGCCAGACAAAGCCTTCCATGCTTTTCAAAGTGCATACAAACCCAATGAAAAGCAACCGTTCGGGGTGTTAGCAGAAACGGCCGGCGGCACCAATCCATATTTCGCGACAGGCGCCGGGGGCTTTCTTCAAAGTGTACTGTTCGGTTTTGGTGGACTTAACATCTCTCAGGGCGGCATTATCCAGCTAAAAACTTCTTTGCCCAAACATTGGAAATCCCTAACTTTAACGCAAATTGGTTCTGATAAAAAAGCGTACTCCGTAAAGTAATTGAAAAAATTAGCTGCGATACTACTTCTATTGATCCTTGCATTCAACTGGATCGGCTACAGGTTCGTCGTAGATTACATGCAACAAAAGTCTGATGTGCAACTTGAAGCGCGGTTGGATAGAAATCTTTACGACGAATCTCAACTCATTGAATTAAAAGTGCCGATTAATCTACCTTATCAAACGGGTTGGTCCGGGTACGAGCGGTATGATGGCGAGGTTACCGTGAACGGCACTCTCTATAAATATGTGGAGAGAATGGTTTCTAATGATACATTATATCTTAAATGCCTACCCAATGTTGGTAAGATGAATCTCGAAGCTGCTAAACATGATTATTTTAAGAACACAAATGACCTGGCGCAAAATAGCAAATCCGGCAACTCAGGTAATTCTAAAACCATAGGATTTAAGAATTTAATCAGTGATTTTGATGAACCTCATGGCTTTACTGCGGGGGTGTTTGACACAAGACCTCTGAAATTATTTAGCGCCTATGCTGAGCAGGATCTTATTACTTTCCCACACTTATCCCCAGATCAACCTCCTGATCTGGCATGGGTTTAACCCTACAATTCATTCAATGTTGTTGTGCGATCTTTGTTTCTCCTGATCGGAAAATGTAAAGACTTTGAGGTGGCGGTTACAGCGCGATTTGTGCTTTTCTGATTATCTGTGGAAACGAAGATTGCCGGATTCAAATCAGTGTTTCAAAACTTTGAGTGGATTGCGAAATCCGAATGATTTTG
>JBBSPT010000177.1:0-6232 GCA_038258515.1 Chitinophagales bacterium
AGTTTGTTTTTATTGTTCATAAAACACAAACACAAACTTGCGCTTTGGATTGGAATCGGTGCCAGGATACTCGCTTTGCTATTTCTTTTCATGAATATGCTGACGGCAGATTATAAATAGATCAGCCGGGCACGAAAGTTCAACAAAACGGTCAAAAATATTTTACAAAATGAAGCCTAATTAATAATCAAACGCATCGTCGATTACATCCAGCAGGATCTCCTTTTTATCATCAGCATATTCCCAAAACATCGCGCCTGCCAGACCGTGTTTTTTTATGTATTCACATTTTTCACGAATAGATCTTTCGTCATCGTAGGTTATAAAATGCTTCGTGGCAGCATTGAATAAATAGGGAGCTTTAGCCACATCATCCCAATATTTAATGTATCCATTTTTGTTCTCGAGACTGTCCTTTAGAAGATCAAATCCCCCGGCACGCACAGGCTTTACAGTCTTTCTATAGAGCCCATTATTGTCTGTAGATTCCATCTCCCAGCCCTTCCCATAAAATCCCAATCCTACCACCAGTTTGTCAGCAGGCACTCCCGCAGCTATAAAAGCCTTCACCGATTCATCTGTTGATTCCTGCGCAGTGTCTGAGGAAGAAGTATAAAGATTCGTGTGATGACTTGAAATCGTATTCCTGGGTCCTGCGTAATCGTAAGACATGAGGTTTACAAAGTCAACGTACTTTGCCACCTTATCCATTTCTGTGTGCTCGATATAGTTTTGATGTGCTCCTACCGCAGTGGTCACAAAATATTTTTTATGGGTGATCTTTTCAAGACTATCCAGCCCCTCCCGCAATTCCTTAAAGAGCCTGGTGTATCCTTGTTTATCTTCCGGCCTGAACTTATTATTATCACCCTTTAATCCCGGATATTCCCAATCAATGTCCACACCATCGAGATTGTAATCGGCGACAATATCGATACAGCTATAAGCAAACGCATGGGTGGAAGTATCTGTAAGCACCGCATCGGAAAAGTTTTTACTCCATGTCCATCCGCCCATTGAAATAAGAAGTTTAAGATCCTTATTGCGCTTCTTCAATTCATTCAATCTTCTGAAATTAATTGTATCCGTGGACAGGTTATGCAGCCAGGCACGATTGTCTTTCACATCCACAAATGCATAGTTAATATGCGAAAGTTTGCTGGGATCTAACGAATCGATTTCAGCAATTCCGCGAAAGCCCCCCACATAGGCAATGATCACAGGCTTTTTGTCCATTTGTTTTGCCGGCATAAATGCCGAAATCAAAAACAAAGAGATGATCGTTGTTGAAAAAAATAGAATTCCGTTTTTCATAAATTGACTTTTAAAGATTGTAGGCTGACAAACTTAGGATTTAAATTCTTTATAATTTTAGCTTCACTCCTCCCCTGTTTAGCATTCGCGTGATAAACACGCAAAGCAATGCAAGGAGCAAAGATTTTATTAATCCAACACCACCTGTAATGAATGGATCGGGAAGATGAAAATGCGTAATTCTGAATAAAGCGATCAAAAAATAAGGGATCAGGTAACACAGCAATGTATCGGTTCCCGCAGGCCTGATGATATTGAACCAATTTGCTTTTTTATTCACATCTGCGATCCAATAAATTACAATGAACGCAAGAAGTGTAAAAGCGCTGCAAAGAAAAAGCCATGCCGGCGTCGCGCCAAGTTTTGCCAGTTTCCAATAAGGTCGGGTGACAATTGATGCCACGATCAGCAATGCCGCAAACCCAACGAAAAGCATCGTCATCTTAACGTTTTCGTCCCGCTTTCTAAAATACCTGAAGAGCCAGGAAGTTAACACTCCACCCATCGTTAAACCGGCCAATGTTCCTCCAATTATTGGCGAAGGAATGATTGAAATAAAACTGTGCCGCGGAATATAACCTGCATGATAGACCATGCTCAGGATGCAGAAGAATAGCCATGCTCCAAGTATCACTGAGAATTTATTTTTGGAAAAAACAGTAATGAGGCCGCTTGCCAGGTATGCCCATCCGATCAAACCCAATATACCCCACCACTGTGGAGAGAACCTGTTGATCTGACCATTTTCACCTCCGCGGTAAACGATAGCCAGGACCAGCAGCGTGATGATGCCAATTCCTTTTAAGGCGAGGACTAAATACCGGTTTGATTTCGCATAACTATTCCAAATAAGTATGAAAGAGAAACAGGACAGGGAATACCATGCATATGACGGCATGCCCGTGGCGGCTGAATTGATTGTTTCTCCATTCACGAGAAACACACCCATCACAAGCAAAGCAATTGATCTCACCAACACATGCCAGACTAACTGTAATTCGCTATCGCCCTTTTTTCTTCGATTGTCCACCGCAAAAGGAAGAGACAATCCGACAATAAAAAGAAATGCCGGAAATACCACATCTGCAAGGCCTATGCCATCAACACCAGGCTCCGCATGCTCCAGCCATAGAGGAATATCTTTCAATGATCCAAGATCGTTCACGAAGATCATGAGCACCATGGTGAGTGCCCGTACAATATCAATCGACGCGATACGCACCGGAGAAATTGTTTTTATCTGTGAATTCTTTAAAGGTTCTTTCAGTTCAGGAAATGGAATCATGTTGTTTGGTTAATTTATTTGAGAAAGCAGGAAAATCGAAGGTATCAATCTCCGGTAGTGAAAATTCAATTGATCCACCTGCTTTGATGATTTGACCAAATTTATTGATAAACATGGTAGATGTGTTGAAAAATATTACCGGAATAAAAAGTAAACACCGGAAAGAAAGATTCGCATGCATAATTCTTTGGAGTAGGATGAGCCGGACAGGTAGTTTTCTTGTGCAGGGTAGCTTACACTTCCTGTTAAAAAAAAGAACAATCAATTGTGAAGAGTTTTTATTAACAGAAAACCAATCCAAACACCAATGCAGTGTTTTCATCAACCTTTTTCCCGACCTCCTGATTTCAGGAGAACTAATTCTAAATATGTATTTTTGACGCTTTTATAACAAGTACCAAAACTTACAGGAAATTTTATTTTAATGTCTCACAAAAAAATTACAAAAATAGGAGTGCTCACTTCAGGGGGGGATTCGCCGGGGATGAATGCGGCGATCCGGGCAGTCGTCCGGACGGGAAATTTCAATGGCATGGAGGTATTTGGGATTCTCCGGGGCTATTCCGGAATGATCGAGGGTGATATAATGAAGATGGAAAGCAAAAGTGTCGCAAATATTATTCAGCGTGGAGGCACCATTCTAAAAACGGCCCGCTGCAAGGAGTTCCTTACTTACGAAGGACGTGAGAAAGCTTTTCAGAATTTGCAGGATCTGGGCATCAACGGGCTCGTGATCATAGGAGGAGATGGTTCTTTCAGGGGTGCCCAAATTTTCAGCAGTGAGTTTGATATTCCCTGTATCGGTCTTCCCGGCACGATTGACAAAGACATTTCAGGCACTGATTTTACCATTGGATTTGATACCGCGGTGAATACTGCTGTGGAGGCAATTGATAAAGTTAGGGATACTGCCGATGCCCATGACAGGCTCTTCATCATCGAGGTAATGGGCCGGGACTCCGGGTACATCGCACTGCACAGCGGTATTGCGACCGGTGCGGAAAACATCCTCATTCCTGAAAAAAGGACTGATATTGAAGACATCATAAAGGCGCTGACCGAAAAGCAGGGACGGAAAAAATTAGTGAACCTGATAGTTGTGGCCGAAGGCGAAGAATTCGGTGCCACCGAACTTGCAAAAATAATTTGTGAGCGAATGCCGGAGCAGGAAGTCAGAGTTTGCATCCTCGGGCACATACAACGTGGCGGCGCACCTACTTGTCTCGATCGCCTGATCGCAAGTCGTATGGGCTATGCGGCGGTAGAATGCCTGATGGAAGGAAGATTCAATGTATTTGTCGGGATCGTGAATAACAGGATGCACTACATTCCGCTGAACGAAGCAGTAAAAAAGAAACAGAGAATAAGCGAGGAGTGGATGAAAATTGTAAGAATTTTATCAAGCTAAAAAAACTTAGGCGTACCCTGGGCGAAAATTAGTTTACTTAAAACCAAATCCTAATCTGAAATTATGTCACGCAACATCAATAAATATATATACCCTAATATGGATAAAAAAGCGGCCTTGGAACATTCATCCAAGCGGACGAAAATAGTTGCGACGGTAGGACCTAAGAGCGACAGTTATGAAGCAATGGTGGACCTCGTGAAAGCAGGTGTCAATGTTTTCCGGCTCAATTTTTCTCACGGTTCCAATGAGAACAAAGCAGCCATCATTGAAAACATCCGGAAGATAAATAAAACAATGCCCTACAATATCGCGATACTCGCTGACTTGCAGGGGCCTAAGTTAAGAGTTGGAGAAATTGAAAACAATGCGCTGGCGCTTGCTCCCGGCGATGTACTAACGTTTACGAATACAAAGTGCATCGGTACCAGGGAAAAGATCTATGTGAGCTATCCCAATTTGTACAGCGATGTTGTTCCTGGAGATATCATCATGATCGATGACGGAAAAATAGAAGTGAGGGTGACGAAAGTGCTGCCCAATAACGATGTAGAAGTGGTAGTGCAGATGGGCGGAATTCTTTCCTCTAAAAAAGGACTCAATCTTCCCGACACAAATATTTCTCTTCCTGCCCTCACCGAAAAAGATCTTGCCGACCTGGACTTTATACTTACGCAGGATGTTGACTGGATCGCACTTTCCTTTGTCAGAAAAGTCGACGATATCACGGGGTTGAAAAATATTTTGAAAGAAAGAAACAGCAAGGCCAAAGTCATTGCAAAAATTGAAAAGCCTGAAGCTGTTACAAACATCCGCGACATCATTCTGGAAAGTGACGGCATTATGATTGCCCGTGGCGATCTCGGAGTGGAACTGCCGATCGAAAAGGTTCCTTTGATACAAAAGGAAATCATACGTAAGTGTATGCATCGTGCCAAACCTGTGATCGTGGCCACGCAAATGATGGAGAGCATGATTGACCGCATCAAACCAAACAGGAGCGAGATTACCGATGTGGCAAACGCCGTACTGGAAGGAGCCGACGCGTTGATGCTGAGTGGTGAAACGGCAACAGGAGAACATCCAACACTCGTCATTGAAACGATGTGCAAAATTATTCTCGAAATAGAGAAGACAGCCTACGATTATAACCGGGATGATATTCTTGCGCCGCAACCTCACTCCCCTTCTTTCCTGAGTGATGCGCTCTGCTATACCGCATGCAAACTTGCTGCGGATTCGAAAGCGGATGCCCTGATCGGAATGACCCAAACGGGCTACACAGGATTCATGCTGAGCAGCTACCGTCCAAAATCTTTTCTGTACATTTTCAGTAAAGAAAAAAGTCTCATCAACCAGCTAAGCCTTAGCTGGGGAGTCCGTGCGTTTTTCTATGAAGAAGAAGAGAGTCTTGACGACATTTTCTTTGATCAAATAGAAATTCTCCAGGAACGAGGATTTATAAAAACCGGAGACATTGTTGTGAACACAGGTAGCACCCCGGTGAATCTCCACCTTCCTACGAACGTGTTGAAAATCTCTAAAGTGGGCAACTAAACAAGCTAAAATAGCTGAGAAAAAAGCATTCACGATTTTAACGCCAGACACAAATTATAATCCCGGCAATTGCATTACCGGCAATATTGTACAACCCGTTAATCAGGTGAAGTCCCAATGGCCTTTTCTCGTACATGTAAGAAATGTGAATGCCCGTGGCAGAGAAGCAAACGCCCGTCAGCAAGCCTAATTTCAGACCAATTCGCCAGCCCGCGAGATTGAAGGTTTCCGCAATCAGCGATAATGCGAAGGCACACACCACCATCATGATCAGTGAAAGCACCATTATACCTGTGGCTCCTTTTTTCGCATTTGGATCCTTCATCAAAGCTGCATTATACGATTGCCATTTTTTGCCAAATAATGTTGTGTACCAAATGGCGCCCAAAAAGAAATAAGCGAGACCGGGCTACCAGGACCGCTAGCCAGTTTACATGATTAAAGATTTCTGTATTCATTTGATTTTGTTTTGGTAAAGAGTTAAAGAAAAATACCGCATTTTTCCCCATTATTCAAACAGTATTATTGGCAGTGTTCTAACCGATGTTGAACGGTATTTTAAAACTGACGACTGTTGAAAACCAGGTACTGATAAAGACCTTCGAACATTCCGGCGATATTTTGAAGTATTATCTTAATCATCTTATCTTCGTTTTCCTTAAAACAAA
>JBBSPT010000178.1:0-6185 GCA_038258515.1 Chitinophagales bacterium
TAACAGCGACCGGCCGCGCAGGGCTTTTGTTATAAATGCTTTTGCTGATGGCGTGAAGTCTGATAGCAATGAACCGCTTTTGCAGGGAGTGCCGATTGTGAAGAAAGGTGAAGTGATGGAAGGTCAATTTTTTCCACTTCTGTTTGAAGGAAATAATCCTGAAATGGATATCTTCTGATGTCGCTTTGCTGCGTTTTTGGTGATCCTGTTTAGTTTGAAGTGCGTTTATTTATTCTAATTTTTTTAAACCGAACTAATATCAACAACTGCAATGGAACCGTCTATTCTGGTAAATGAAAAAGGAGCCGCAATCGCAGCCCCCGCAGCAAATTCTTCTCAGGTTATTAATCCGGCCGGCTTCCCAAACAAAAGACTTTACTCCCTGGATGCTCTTCGTGGCTTTGACATGTTTTGGATTATGGGTGCAGATGGACTTTTTCATTCGTTGTCTGAAGCCACCAACGCACCAATTTGGGTAGTGCTTGCAAACCAAATGACGCATCCTGACTGGAATGGTTTTCATTTTTATGATCTCATTTTTCCTTTGTTCCTGTTTATTGCAGGAGTAGCCACGCCCTATTCTGTTGGCCGGGAGATGGAAAAAGGGAAGAGCAAGAGCGATGTGTTATGGAGAGTGGTAAAGAGAGCAATGATACTTGTAATCCTGGGCGTCATTGCAAACAACGGTTTGCAGATCAGGCCGCTTGCAGAAATAAGATTTCCCAGTGTTTTGGGCAGGATTGGACTGGCTTATATGTTTGCCAACATCATTTATATTTATTCAAAACGAACCACGCAAATAATCTGGTTCTGTGGATTGCTAATTGGATATTGGCTGTTATTAAAATTTACTTCTGCACCTGGCTTTCCTGCGGGAGATCTGACAATGGAGGGGAACTTTGCATCCTATATCGACCGCATCATTATACCCGGCAAACTCTACCTTGGTATTCACGATCCCGAGGGTCTCATGTCAACAATACCGGCTATTGGTACAGGTTTACTTGGAATTCTTACAGGTACATTTATTAAAACTTCTAATCTTTCAGGAAGTGCTAAATCATTACGCCTTGCTTTGATCGGCGTAATTTTTATAGCGCTTTCTCTCCTTTGGAATATTGATTTTCCAATCAATAAAAATCTTTGGACGAGTTCATTTGTATTAACTGTTGGCGGTATCAGCCTCCTGCTGCTTGCCTTGTTCTATTATGTTATAGACGTGCTTGGATACGTGAAATGGTCATTCTTCTTCAGAGTGATTGGCCTGAATTCAATATTGATATACATGTCCGGGCACTTCATAGAATGGGAATATTCCACCAATGGCTTTTTTAAATGGTTAGGTCAATTAGCAGGTGATCCTTACAATGCGGTCGTCATGGCTATCTGTGTGCTCGTTGTAAAATGGCTATTCCTTTATTTCATGTATAAAAAACGTGTGTTTCTCAGGGTTTGATTTCTCTTAAATATTCTTTTACCGGTATCCATTCTGAACGTTTTTCTGCCAGCAGAAATCAAATAGTTTGATTAAGTTTTGCAAGGAAATTTTAAACCAGAGGTTTCTTAGTTCGTTTTCTTATAATTTAATACGGCCAGTGTATTTAATACAATTGCAAACGCAGCAATAATCAGCAATTGTATTTTAATGTCTGCAAAGCCACTGCCTTTTAGGATTACCATACGCATTACTTTAATCAGGTAGCCAAGGGGATTAAACCAGGTAACAACCTGTGCCCATTGCGGCATGCTTTCTATTGAGGTAAACAGTCCACCCATCAAAATGAAAATCGTCATTAAAAAAAACATGATGAACATAGCCTGCTGCTGCGTTTCACAGAAAGTAGATACAAGCAAGCCAAGACCCAACACTGCAAACATGTATAGGCTCACAAAACTGTACAAAACCAACAGGCTTCCTGATACAACAATTCCGTAAACCAACCACGAAACCACCAATCCGATTGAAAACACTACGTTTCCCAATATCCAAAAAGGAATCAATTTACCCAGTATAAAATGATGCTTCTTCACGGGCGTTACATTAATTTGTTCAATCGTTCCCACTTCTTTCTCTTTTACAATATTTAGCGCAGAAAGAAATCCACCAACCATTGTTACCAATATTCCAAGGATACCGGGCACCATAAATACTTTGTAGTTGAGCAGAGGATTATACCAGTTAGATGAAACGATGTCAATGGTGGAAATGTCATTGCTTTTGGATGGTTGCATCCATTGCAGCCTGATATCGTCATTGAAGTTTCTGATGATGTTTGACAGGTAAGCCGCTCCCAGGTTGGCTTTCACTCCGTTGATAGCATTGACGGCAATGAAAAGTTTCTGTTGATTTTCCCGAACGAGATTTTTTTCAAATCCGGCAGGTATTTCCAAAATCAGATCGGCTTTATCTAACTCAATCAGTTCCATTGCATCGCTATACCTTTGGTTATAACCTGCAAGGTTGAAATATTTCGACCCCGAAATTTTTGATATAAGTTTTTGGGAATAAGTTGAATGGTCATGATCTACAGTGGCAATATTTATATTTTTCACTTCATAATCGGCAGCCAAAGGCAAAATAATTAACTGAACAATTGGCATAAATGCAATCATGACAACAATCGACTTGTTGCGAAATATTTGCCTGAATTCTTTTTGCAATAAAAATTTAATCGTTCGCATTTTTCAATTTCAATTTCAAAAGATGAATGCTGCAAGCCGCCTCCGCATTCTATTCCAGTCTTGTTTTAAAACTTTTAAGGCTTACGACTAAAAAGAAAATCGTGATGCCAAAGAGTATCAGCGTCTCCTTCCATATTGCTGAAAATCCAAGCCCTTTGATCATTATCGATTTCACAATGATGTAATACCATTTGGAAGGAATGATATTTGAAAATGCCTGTAACGGCCATGGCATATTTTCTATCGGAAACATAAACCCGCTGAAAAGCAGTGTTGGCAAAAGCATCCCCATGAGTGAAATTAGCATTGCTACTTGCTGTGAAGCCGTTTTCACAGAAATCAAAATTCCTAATGCAAGACAAGTAATGATGAAAAGAGTGCTTTCTGCAAAAAGTAGAAACAGGCTTCCGTTTACGGGCAGGTCTAATACAAACACACTCAGCAAAATAATGATTGTCACATTAATCAGCGATAGCAACAGATAGGGAATAGCCTTAGATAAGATTACCAGTATGGGCTTGAAAGGAGATACTAATAAGACCTCCATCGTTCCGCTTTCTTTTTCTTTCACGATAGAAACAGCCGTCATCATAACACAGACCAGCATTAATACAAGAGCCATCACACCGGGCACAAAGTTTGGCGCTCCTTTCAATTGTGGGTTATAGAGCATTCTCGATTCAGGTATTATGCGCAGCGGCACATTCAATATCTTGTTTTGTTCTACCTCATAGTCGCGTATGATTGCGGTTGCATAATTGATAAGTGCATTGGCAGTATTGGGGTCCGAAGCGTCAGCAATCAACTGAACCTGTGCGCTCCCGGGATGCGATAAATCTTCGCTGAAGTTCGCAGGAAAAACAACAGCAATCTTGATCGTTCCCTTTTTGAATGCAGACTCAATCTCCTCGTATCTTATCGCTTGTCCTTCAATTTCAAAATATTTGCTTGCCCTTATTTTATTTATGATCTTCCGGGAGGCGACGTCTTTCGCATAATCAATTACAATGATTTTAGCATTTTTAACTTCATTGGTTAATGCAAACCCAAAAATTAAAATTTGGACAATGGGAAGTCCAAACAGGATTAACAGGGTTTTTCTGTCGCGCAATACATGGGCAAATTCTTTCCTGACAAATGCAAAGAATTGAGACTTGATTATTTTTCCATGTAACCCGGTGCTCGTCGCCATTTTTTTATTTTTCAATCATTTGCTCTCGTCGCCCCTCGCGCCAGATCATAAAAGACTTCGTCCATTGATTCCACTCCATATTTCTTTTTTAAATATCCGGGAGAGCCGAGCGCTTCTATTTTTCCATCTACCATTATTGAAACCCTGTTGCAATATTCTGCCTCGTCCATATAGTGTGTTGTTACAAAAACTGTCATCTCTTTGTGGGCTGCCTCATAAATTAAATTCCAAAACTGCCTCCGTGTCAGTGGATCGACTCCTCCTGTAGGCTCATCAAGAAAAACAATTTCGGGCTCATGGATTACGGCAACTGAGAACGCAAGTTTTTGTTTCCACCCCAGTGGTAAATCAGAAACGAGTTTTTTTACTCCATTCTGGAGATCCAACTGCTCAATTAATTCTTCACTCTTTGTTTTAATTTTTTTGTTGGTCAATCCGTAGATGCCACCGAAGAACCGGATATTCTCAAGCACGGTAAGATCTTCATACAATGAAAATTTCTGGCTCATGTATCCAATGTTTTTCTTTATTGACTCTGTTTGGTTGTACACGTCGAAACCTGCAACTGTGGCGCTTCCGGAAGAAGGCCTTGAAAGCCCGCAGAGCATTCTCATAGCAGTTGTTTTGCCGGCCCCGTTGGCTCCAAGAAAGCCAAATATTTCTCCTTTGCCAACTTCAAAGGAAAGGGAGTCGGCTGCGACAAAGTCGCCGAATCTTTTCGTGAGATTATGAGCTTTGATAACTGGGTCTTGCATTATTGCTTCAACAGTTTGATAAATGAATCTTCAATGGTCGCTTCTGCCGGTTTGATTTCAACATCATGAATACCGGATTTTTCCAGGTAATTTTTGATTGCATCCTCATCAAAAAAATTGTCTTTAAATGATACATGAGCATATTCTCCAAATGAATAGCTTGCGAATGTTTTGTCGTATTTGTCGAGATCTTTCAGCAATGCATACATATCACCGGCCTTAATTGCGTATAGTTTGTCCGGATAAGTTTTTATAATATTTTCCGGAGTATCGGTTGAGAGTATTTCTCCCTGTTGTATCAATGCTATCCTGTCACAAAGTTTTGCTTCATCCATGTAAGGAGTAGAAACCATGATGGTGATATTTTGTTCTTTCAGTCGCCGGAGCATTTCCCAGAATTCTTTTCTCGAAACAGGATCGACCCCGGTTGTGGGTTCATCCAGGAACAGCACTGTGGGCTTATGGATCAGAGCGCATGACAACGCTAACTTTTGCTTCATTCCTCCCGATAGTTTTCCGGCTGGTCTTTTTTTGAAAGGTTCAATCTGCTCGTATATGTCTTTTATCAGGTCATAGTTTTCTTCAATAGATGTTTTGAAAAGGGTTGCAAAAAATTGCAGGTTCTCCTCTACCGTCAGGTCCAGGTACAATGAGAATTTTCCGGGCATGTAGCCAACAATATTTCGTATTTGTTTGTATTCTTTTACAATATCAAATCCTTCAACAGTAGCGCTGCCTTCATCTGGTAGAAGAACAGTCGTGAGCATCCTGAAGAGACTCGTTTTCCCCGCACCATCGGCACCTATCAGTCCAAACAATTCGCCTTTTTTTATTGACAATGAAACATGATCAACGGCAATAACTTTTTCTTTGCCGTATACCTTCGTAAGCCCATTTATATGAATTGAAATGCCATTTTGGTTAAAACTATTTTCTGTACTCTTAGCTTTCGAATTTTCCATTGATGCCTTTTTTCAATTTGCTATTGTCTCTGATTTTTCCTTGCAGGCAGTGTATTGACTAAACTATTTTACTACCAGTAAATATTATTTAGAATGACACCTCTCCGTACATTCCAATTTTTAAATGGCCATCATTCTTTACGCGAATTTTTGTAGCATACACAAGATTTGCCCGTTCATCTTTTGTCTGGATTGTCTTAGGCGTAAATTCTGCTTTATCGCTGATCCATTCAATAGTCCCTTCGTATTGCCTGTACCCCCCGGATCCATTGTCCGCAAAGACTTTTACGGGTTGACCATTTTTTATCTTTGAAAATTGGTCACCGGTTATATACGCACGCAAGATTAGCGTTGAGAGATTGGCAATTTTATACAATGGTTTAGCCGGGGCTGTCATTTCGTATTCTTCAGCATATTTCGTCAGGACTACACCATCTACCGGGTTCACTATTTTTGTTTGATCCTCCTGGTATTGTAATTGTTTTATGCGTTTCTCCAGCGGTGCGCTTTCACTTAGTATGCCGCGATTTTTAGAAGCTACTGCATTTTGCTGAACATTTATTTGCTGACGTGTTACATCAATTTGTTTTTGAA
>JBBSPT010000179.1:0-6183 GCA_038258515.1 Chitinophagales bacterium
AGCAGTAGTTTTTGTCTCATAAGCTTTCGTAAATTTTATTTGTTAAGAATTTTTAACGTGTAATTTAAACACATTTGACAAATAAATTTCAAACCTGCCAAAAAATGCATAAATCTCCGGAATGGAAAATGCTTTAAAAAGAAAAAATTGAAACATCATGCAATCGGGATAACACACTCTTAAAGACTATTAACCTTTTCAAAATGCTGCTTCGCACAAATTAAATAATGCTTCAGCACTTGTCCGGAAAATCGACTGCAAAAATTTTTAGACGCGGAGCTGATCTTTTTTGAGTAAAGGATGAACGAGTTAGATTGAATAATGCAAACCGTTCTAATAAATGTGTGCCGGTAATATTCCGCCTTAGGATAATGCTTTTTTATATTCTCTTTTGCCCCGGGCAGTGAGATAAGGGTACAAGAGGCTCCATAGGAAATTTTTGTAAGCTTTCTGCCTGTAAGTTTTGCCCCGAAGAATTTGTTGGGGAATTCTGTAGTTGATCCCCAATAAGATTGTATTGGCAAGGAGTTCATGAGCGCCCTCAAATTCTTCCTCTTTTAAATTACCACTCTCAACATTTGCAGCGATACGTTTCCTTAGTTGCGAAAGCATCACATTGCTGATGCTTTGCCAGCTTTTCTTTATTTGCGGATAAGTTCGTTCTATCTCCCAAAAATTATTCAGATAAAAACCGTTCTCTTGTTGAAATTTGAACATGTCAGAGAAGTACTTTTCGCAGCCAGCCAGGCCAGTGAAATCGGTATTTCCTGAATGGAGCGCTGAAAGTTCGCTGAGAAGCTCTTTATAAACTTCCTGAACGATCGTTTCTTTATTTTTAAAATGATAAGCAAGATTTCCAATACTTAATTTCGAATGATCGGCAATTTGCTGTAGCCGTACATTAGCAATTCCCTGTTCGAAAAAAAGCTTTTCAGAAACTTTGAGTATTCGTTGTTTTGTAGTTAACATGTTTTAATTATTTAAATCAAAAGATCCTTAAGTTTTAGTATTTGAGAACTTTCCCGTTAACCATTACTTCCTGGGTGTTTTCGTCAAAGATTGCTTTGCAGCCGGTCCGTACGGCTGCATTGGTCATTATGTTTACGATCGAATCATAATATCCCGCCTCCACCGGCGCGTTCGGCTGCTTACGACTCCTGACGCATTCCATCCAATTGCTTACGTGGGCTGAAGTGAGTGCATCACCACCTGTATTTGCAGCAGTTTCAACTTTTATGGCAAGTTTCCAGATATCAGACACTGCAACGATATCAAAATTCAATTCTTTATAATGTTCCAAAAAACAAGGAAGATGAGATGCCCGGATAAAATGACGTTTTGAACGTTTTTTCATATACTGGATTTTCCATGAGGAAGGATCGGATTCACTTCGTATAAAGTTAACGGCTTTCCTGCAAAAGATTGGCCGGTTATTTAAGCAAATAGTTGATATTTTTTAAAAAAATAAGAAATTACACCAACAATTTGCATGGCGAATTTTCCCCGGACTAATTTTCTTAAAATTCTTTGATTTTAATACTTCGAAACGAGACGTCTGTGCCGTGTTCCTGCAAAAGGATATGTCCCTCAGTAGCCATTCCGAAGTTGGGCCAAATGACATATTTGCTTTTTGCCACCAATGCATAAAAATATTGTGTGCCGCGTTGATATTCCAAAACTTTCCAGCCATTGATCCAATGTTGAATTCTTCCATCAGGAAACACGACGATTCTTCCTCGGTTCCATTCTCCAATGGGAAGTCTTTCCCGCCTGTTTCCATTTCCATCCAGGATTTTTTTTGCCGGAATAAGATCATACAGTGATGCCATCGTCCTGTTGCCAATCGAACCCAATGCTGCATCAGGATGTTTGCTATCATCCAGGATCTGGTATTCCAATCCAATTGCAGAACCGGTATTATTTTCTTCCTGCTCCGTTACAAAATATTTGACGCCACTGTTTGCAGTATCTGTAATTCTAAATTCAAACTGAAGATCGAAGGCCCTGTATTTACCAGTGGTCACAATATCTCCACCGTTTGCAGACTCAGCTCCATTGCTTCCTTTTACATTTAATGTACCATCTTTAATGTACCAAACCTTCGATGGAAAATAATCTTTATATGCCCCCCTCCAGCCTGTTGTTGTCTTCCCGTCCCAAAGAAGTTTATACCCCATCTTTCTTTCGCCATCTGACAAATCGTTTGGAATTGTATTCACGATGAAGATGCCATCGGAGGAACCTGGCTTTAAGTTTCTTGTTTGAATTCTTACGTTCTTCCACCGTATTTCCTGTCCTGCATTTTTTGGATCTTCGATCTGGTGAACCTGCAATGCGATAAATCCCCTGGGCGTCTTATTATCCACCAGGTGGGCAGCGGCAATTCCATTCACCCATGTGCGAATGCTGTTTCCAATGCATTCAATTCGGTAATGGTTCCATTGATTATTTTTGAAAGCATTTTTTGCAGCAGGATTATATTCCATGGGATACAACCAGCCTCTGCGGGCCTCATCATAGATTCCGCCGCTCCATTCGCGGTCCGAAGGATCAATCTCCATTTGATATCCATGCACCCGATTGGGCACATCAGAATCTACATGGCATGTATCTTTTGCATCTTTCACTTCACTTCGAAATTGTATTCCCGAATTCATGCTTGTGTCCACTTTAAAATCCGTTTCAAAAATAAAATCTCCATACTCCTTCTCCGTTGCAAGAAAACTATTCGGGGTGTTCGGAATGGTAGTTCCAACAATTTCGCCATTCTCAACTGCATATTTGGCTTTGCCATTTAGTTGTCTCCACCCACTCAAATCTTTGCCGTTAAAAAGACTGACCCATTGGGCGGAAGTTGAATTGAAGACAAGGCAGCAAATAAATAAAAGCAGCAGTGAGGGATTAGAGGATTTCATTCTTATTATTTTGTTTGGAAGTGTTTCCTCAAAAATAACCGAATAAATATTTTGTCAGGCGCTTAATTTCTAAGTCGCCCGTTTCCGGTATATCCATAAACCCGACAAAATAAGTTCAGCCTTTATAAAATTGTCAAATAGCTTCATGGATGAAGCGGGTTCTCAATGAAATTTCACTTGAGTAATTTTTGCAGGAAAAATCTATAATCATTTGCCGGGGTCAGATAACGTAACCGGCTGTAAACGATAAGCGTTTACGGGTTTTCCATTTTGGGTTGCAGGATTCCATCTCGGTCCGTTCTCAATGGCTTCGATAGCAATTTTTGCGAGTCTGCTTTTTCTCATGGTCGTTGCTTCCACCTCACTAACCTTGCCTTTTGTATCCACGATAAACCGGATGATGCAAGTGCCATAATCTGATTTTTTTAATTTGTCAACGTTTTCAGTGATTGCTTTGGTAACATATTTAGCCCATGCGCCAGTTCCCCCGGGAAAGGAGGCTTCCACTTCAACTTGCGAGAACACACTGTCGGCTGAGACCTTACTGGTAGAATTGTCGGCTGTCTGGCCAAAATCATTTTTTGAAACTGCAAGGGCTATGATTATTAAAAGGAAGGGGCGTAGTCTTATTGTAGAGATTCTCATTGACATTTGCTTTTTGAAATCCTTTGTAATAATATCTATTATTTTTCATTTTTTATGCCTATAAAACGGCTGCTCTTTTTAAGAGAGAATGGAGGACAACAATAAAACAAAAAACTTCCGCGTGATTAGTGCGGAAGCTTTTTGAAATTTTTAATTCTGGGTTTTTGGGTTTTTTTCGGATAGCTGGATTGTTAGCGGCTGGTTTTCATTGGGGATTATTATTTCTCTTAGATCTTAGATTTTTAGTTGATAGAAATGAATTGTTATTTATTAATTTCTATTACAAAGATAGGTTGGCATTTAGCGCCGCACAATAGCACTACTGCTTAATTATTCCGGCAGAGCAATTACCGTTTTGTTAGTAAATTCACTACCTGTCTTAGAGTACAATAACGAATGGGAAAAGATCGTAGTCGTTAGAGTTTACTGGAGTTTGAAAAGATCTCATTTGATTTCCTTCGGAACACAATCAAATATGAGGCGCAATAGTTATTTAATTCACTGTAGTGGTAGCTATTGGTTTGTTATTCCGTGACCATTCACTCCATGAACCGGTGTATAAAGTTGGGATTGGCAAACCGGCCGCATCCATTGCGAGAATCGTATGGCAGGCTGTAACACCTGATCCACAATGCACAATTATTTTCTCAGAATCGATGTTGCTGAACGATTCATCGTATTTCTTTTTCAACTCTCCAGACGACAAAAAACGGCCCTTTTCGTCCAGGTTACCGGTATAGGGAATATTTATGGCCCCGGGAATATGACCGGCTATTAAATCTATTGGCTCATACACTCCGTCATAACGCATCTGTTCCCTGACATCTACCACTACGGAACCTTCGTCGGACGCTGCTGTCGCTACTTCTTCCATGGTTGTCGTAGGAAGCAACCAATCATTGACCTCATAGGTTTCTTTAAGTTCAACTTTTTCTTCACCGCTGGTGATGGGAAATCCAGCTTCTTTAGCTGCCTCATAGCCGCCATCGAGAATCTGCACATTTCCATGTCCAATCGCACGGACCATCCACCAAAACCGGGCAGCGGCATTTGCCCCATTTTTATCATCGTAAACGATCACATGTGAGGTTTTGTCGATTCCAAGCGCTCCCAGCAATCGTGCAAATTGCCGCGGATCAGGTAATGGATGCCTTCCGCCCTGGGCCGAGTCGGATTTTATATCGGCAAGCTCTTTTTCAAGATCAACAAAGAGTGCTCCCTTCAAATGGGCGCCCAGATAATTATTCCGCGCATCCTTTCCGCTTCGGGCATCAATTAAACGGAGTTTTCCTGTTTCTTTCAATACTGCCAGCTCCGATGGTTTTATAATTGGGTAAATTGTACCTGTCATATTTTGCTAAATTAAAAAAGACTGCTTACTTATCAGTTTCCAGGTTCCCCGTTTCATTATGTTTCTCAAGTCCTCTAAGGATAAAGGGAAATATAATGGAGATCACTGAGCCCACTGCAATATTTCCGATAATAGCGTTTCCAAAAATGGGAAAGAGGAAACTGTGGCCACTACCAGTCATTTGCGGAGGCGCTTCCGTAAATGATGAAGTTCCGCTATTGTAAGAGTGGAACCAATGAGGAAATATTATGGACGCAATTAAAACCAAAAAACAAGTGATCAGAATTCCACAAATTGCGACAAGGTGGCCAGCCAGAGATGTTTTTCCAACTTTTGCCTGGTCAGTTTGACTCTTGAAAAAGCTGTATATAAATATTCCTATCCATACAGCAACTACTCCGTTTCCGATGTACAATATCCAGATGGCATCATATGTTTTCCGGTTTAAAAAAAGCCCAACAAAAACGAGGTAAATAATCGATCCGATAATTCCGAAGAAAATTATCTTTTTAATAGGAAGATCTTTAAACATTGAATGGATTAAAAGGATTTTATAAATATATTGTTCCAAGCTTTATTAATAAAAAATTGTGCCTGCTATTTGCACGTAATGGTTTCTGGAAAAACATGGAAACCGTAGTCATATTTCTACACTGGAAAAAATACCTTGAGAACGGCAGGTGAATTTCTTAAAATAAAAAACCCCGCATTTGCAGGGTTTTTTTTGGAATAAATTTTTTAATTCCAGGGGTAAAGTTTTTTCGAGGATATTTCTAATTCCAGGAAACGTTTGGTTTTTTTTGGGTTTTGTTTTCTACTGAATGTTGGATAAAAAAAGAAAGAAGTTGACTGATACCGGATTTTTTAATGGCTTTTAAATGGATTTGGATTGAATTCTTTGGATTTGGATAAAGGTATTTTTCATTGGATTTGGACGATTAATGTTTCTCGAACATCAATCAACTTCTGGTACAAAGATATATTGGCTGATAGCTACCGGCAATAGCGGTATTGCTAAATTTTTGTAGACATGAATTTACGGAAACGATCGTAACTCTACGACTTGAAAATCGAAAATCCACCAATTTTAAGCTGAAAGCAGGTAGCTCTTTAATTGCTGGTAATCGGCAGGCATACTCGTCGACTTCTTTTGCAATTGCAATAAACTTTTGACAGCTTCGGGCATGGCGACGCTTTCATCAATGATAGGTTCTACAACATCATAAAATTTCACAGGATGCGCCGTTTCCAAAAAGATGCCGCCACCGGCAG
>JBBSPT010000180.1:0-6182 GCA_038258515.1 Chitinophagales bacterium
ATTAAAAGAGACGGAGCCAATTATTTTTTTATCATAGAGCTTGTTTCTTACCCAAATAATAAACCCGAAAATAATTGAAAGGGGAAATAATATAAACCGAAAGTTTTTTAACATGAATATAGAAAGGTATTTAGCTAATGAAATTTGATTGCGATTGAAAAAGATATACTTGCTCGGGAGTTACACAATAATTCAGGCGTATATCGAATTGATTCAAGTCATCTATCTGTTCTTCCGGTTCAAAAAAACTTAAGCCAATCTTGATTACATCTTCGCGGCATTCTTCAAGAAATTTATCGTAATAACCTTTGCCATAGCCAACACGGTAGCCGTTTTTATCGAACGCTAACAATGGAACCAGTACAAGGTCAATTTCCTCCGGGCTGATCTTATTACCCTTTGTTGGTTCAGGAATTCCATAAAAATTTTCAATCATTTCTGTGTCTTCCTGGAAATAAAAATGATCCATTTTCCCGGACGCAATATCAATTTTAGGAACGAGGATTTTTATTCCAGGGTTCTGAAATTTCAGAAATTCCACCAAGTGAAATGTCTCCACTTCACCAAGCGTCTGCGATGCTACATAAGTGTGGGCAACTGATAAAAAAGGTAAATCAATCTTTTGAAAATTAATCAGGATTAAGTCAGTCATCACGGCAATTTCCCTGGCGGTGAGCGCTTTTCTTTTTTCTTTGTATAATATTCTCAATTCCTGCTTTGTCATAAAAAACTTTGCAGTTTTGGAAAGATTTTCTCTGCCTCCTGCTTCACAGTCTTACGCGTCACTTCCGCTAACTGACCTATCGAAGCGATTAACGGATAACCGCTCCAGTCAGCTATTTCGTGTTCATAATTCATGAAAGCCCCGGTAAAGATCCAACCTGCAACCTCTACCCTTTCCTGCTTCAACACCGTCGCGGTGAGCAAAGAATGATTAATGCTTCCCAATTCATTCTTACTCACAATTATAACTTTCGCTTTCATTCCTTTTATCAGATCTAACACGAAACGTTTCTTATTCAGCGGTACCATCAAGCCACCAGCGCCCTCTATGATAAGCCGGTTTTTCGTCGTAGGTATATTCCTGATTATTTTTTTAATGCTTATGTGTACAAGATCCGCTTCAGCCGAAATGTGAGGCGAAGCCGGCATCCTAACTTTATACAATTCAGGATGAATGACGGTCTTGCCATTTGAAATCAAATCGAGCATCGTCAGCGAATCTGTCCCGTCTTCATAACCTGCCTGCACCGGCTTCCAATAATCTGCCTGCAGTGCTTCAGTTACAATTGACGCGACTACTGTTTTACCAACGTCTGTTCCTGTACCTGTTATAAAAATGGGCGTCAAGCTATTTATTTATAAAAATTGAAAAAATTGTCGTGCCGTAATTTCTCATAGTCTTAAACATTGGTTCCTCTTCAAAATTATTAGCCGGTGTATGTTCCAGAACAAACCATCCATTCTTTTCGAGCAGATTATTTTTCCTGACTATCATCGGCAACTCACCTATTTCCTTTAATGCGTATGGAGGACCTGCAAAAATAAACCCATATTTTTCACTGCAATTTTCCAGGAAATGGAACACATCCATTTTAAAAACTTTTACATTTTTAATATCAAGTTCTGCTAAGGTTTTTTGGATGAATGCAAACATCTTCGAATCCTTTTCTATGATGGTCAAATCAGTAGCTCCCCTTGACGCAAGTTCATACGATATGCTTCCGGTGCCTCCGAAAATATCAAGCGTTTTTAATCCTTCTAAAGTCAAATTGTTTTCCAGGATATTGAACAATCCTTCTTTTGCAACATCAGTGGTTGGCCGTGTAAAAGGCATCTTGCCGGGAGGATTTATTTTCCTTCCTCCATATTTACCTGTAATTATTCGCATGAAGCTTGCACAAAAAAATGGCTGAAGTAATGAGACGGAAATATTGCCATATTCTCTGAAAACGCAATGCCCTGTGGAGGCTGAGCCATATTTACCTCTTCAAAATATTTGTAAAGTTCTTTAAACAGTGCAGAATCTCTTTCAATGAGTCCGCTTACTTCTAAAGCTATATTTGAGATTTTAAACTGACTGCAAATGTTGAGCAGCTCATATGAAATATCTTCCGGAGCCTTGTAATAATAAGTGTTTAACAACTGCAAATTTCCTTCCGTTGCAAGTATGAGTACAATTTTTTGGGGATAAAATACTATTGAGATCTTACTCTCCTCTGCTGCCACGTTCTTCACCAGGCCTGAGAATTGATGACATGTTACCGCCGAAGGAAATCGCCTGCTTATTTCATTAATCAGTTCAACAGGTACGCTATAACTATTGTACACTTTTTTTTCCAGGATCATATCGGTAAGGACAACATTAGTCGCCGAAAGATCTCCATGGATAAGACTTAGGATATTTGAATTTTTTTTGGAATCATATAAATGAAAAGGAATCATGACACTTGCAGGCACGGAATAAACAATGCGGGTCTTCTTGAAATCATAGATAAGCAATTGCTGATCTTCAAAAATTTTATTGAAAATCAGATTGCAATTACCATGAACGTCTGGGCTAAAATGATACACGCCCATAGCCACAATCATTTGCTCGATAGTATCTTTAACCAAATAAGAAAAGCCATCAATACTTACTTCGCAGATCAGCTCGCAATTCCCAGGATTAAAGTCATCATTTCGTATTTCAAATGCAGGTTTCAATACTTTCCAATTATTGTTGTATTGAAGCAATAATAGAATTTTTTTCTGAGTCTGACGATGTGAAATTGATAGTCGCACAATAGCTTTCTATTTCGAAACAAGTCTTATAATTCTTTTGCTTAGCTTTGCCATCCAAAAAAAGAGTGATGACGAACAGAACGTTTACGATGATAAAACCTGATGCTACCCGAAAAGGTAATACGGGCGCTATTTTAGCAAAAATTAATGATGCAGGGTTTCGGATAGTCGCTATGAAGATGACATATCTTTCAAACGCTAAAGCCGGAGAATTCTACGAAATACACAAGGAGAGATCTTTTTATGGTGAGCTTGTAGGATTTATGAGCAGCGGTCCTATTACAGCCGCAATTCTCGAAAAAGAAAATGCAGTTGAAGATTTCAGAAAACTGATTGGAGCTACCAACCCGGCGCAGGCCGATGAAGGAACGATAAGAAAGTTATTTGCAGAATCTATTGGCGAGAACGCGATTCATGGAAGCGACAGTGATGAGAATGCAAAAATTGAAGGAGATTTTTTCTTTAGCAAGTTGGAACAGTTTTAAGAGCATTATTGATTCATTAACGGTTCCACCTCATAACCTTCCCTTTTTAATAAATTGAGAATACCGTCAGCTCCGGTCAGGTGGCCGGCGCCGACCGCAATGAAAACACTTCCTGTTTTCATAATACCGTTCAATTTTTTTACCCAATCACGGTTCCTGTTTTTTATCAAAAGGTCTTCGTAATCATCCGAACCGAATTCACTCTTTGAGATCATTTTCTGCATGGCATCCAAATCCTGCTTTTTGTACAACTCTACCATTTCATCAAATTGATCTTTATAAACCGAAAAGCTGTCAATATTCTTCAACAGTTCGCTGGCCTGCCAATCATAGGGAATACTGTCAAACACTGAAGCCTGGAATTGAATTGTTTCCAGTCCTTTTATTTCTTTGTTGTTTTCTTTTGCAATCTTCATCAACTCTTCTTCAACTCCTGCGGGTGTTGCACATTTCATCATTTTGGGATAAAGCAATGCAACTAAAAAATATGGTTTTGCTCTTTGAAAAAAAAGAAGCGGTGTATGAAGTGAGTCATTAAAATAGGTGGTCAGTCTTTTGAACTCTTCCGGCGTGTAAAGATCTTCAAGCTTCTTATCGTCCTTCATATTCATCAGGAGCATACCGCCCAACAAAGTGGATGGATCGTCCATGTCCAGCTCCATATACATTTCATCGCTTTTGCTGACCGCCTTTAAAAGCTGGTCACCAAAATGGATATCTTCTTTACAGAGCAAATGAAAAGTCCCAAATATAAAGCTCGGTTTCTCCAGTCCATTTCCACTTACTTTCCAAAGCAAAGTGCTGTTGTTTTTCTGCACCTGGAAATCGTTATCCGGCTGCGCCTTGCAGCTTAAAAACAAAGTGCAGGAAGTGAGCAAAGAGAGAAACAGCTTCATAGAAAATACTTTTCCCAAAAATAGGCATTACGAAAGGGAGGTAACAAGACTTCAATCTTTCCCCACTACGGCAGGCCTGATAAAGCTGGCTGTAAGCGCAGCAAATCCACTTATCAGTGCACCGATAAGTGCGGTGAACAGTATAAGCAGAAAGGCATTGTCCATTTTTAAAATAAGCATTGACACCCTGTGAGCAAGCAGGTGACCGTTATTACTGCTAATCCAAAAACTCATAATCCCCCAAAGAAGGAACAGTGCCGTAAAGCCGGAAAAAAAAGAGACCATTGGTGTTTGGGGAATCAGCGCAGACACAATAAAAGCGGCCAATGCAATCGTCCACCAGGGAAAATAAAGACAGAGGCAAAAGCTCAGCAACATTGTAATTAAAATAGAAATAAAAAATTTCATCAGCAGTAAATTGATTGTGAATATCGCCGGTTGGTTGTCATTGTGTTTTAAGTTCCGGGGGAAAATTGCATGTGCCACCTGACTCTTTTATCTTTTTCCTCACCAGTCTTCATCATCCAAAGAATATTGTAAGCACCTTTTACCCAGGTATCCACAGAATTGTCGTAATACCGGCTTCCGGGATTTCCGCTTTGACCACCCGGATACACGCCCCAGGCCTGTGTTTCGGGAGTGAGACTCACGATCATTCTCCAGCTCGGACCGTGTTTGCTCTTAGCTGCATTTATGCAGTGCTCTCCTCCTCCAATTGGTAAGTGAAGCCTGCTGAATGCATCAATTCTCGCAAGATTTTCAATCCTCGTATCCTTAAATTTTCCCCATTCAAGACGACCGTTTTTATCAGCTCGCTGCAATAATGTTGCTGCATTTTTGAATGCAGAAGTTGCAATATCACCCAGCGTTTCAATTGCAGGAGTGGTTACATCGTCAATAAATTTGAAAGCGGAGTCGCTTAAAATGTTATTAAGTAATGTGCTCTCGTAAGGCCTCATCAGCGATAAATTAGTTTGTGAAAACTCATCGTTCCAAACCCGGCCTTCGAGGCTGTCCCATGCCACAACGAAGACAGTCGCACCCTTCGAATCAATGTCATTTCGGAAGTTCCAGTTTTTTAAAAGATCAAAATATTTTTTTTCATCTTCATTGAGCATGCTCACATTTACATTCTTTATAAATACGGGCACGGCCATTTCCGCAAATGCATTGTAGTTGTCTGTTTGAAGTTGCATCATATCTTCCGGCGTAATGTGATCCATCGCACTAAGACGCTTATTGATCTCCCATCCCCTATATACAGGAAAGCCTCCACCTAAATAATACGGATAAGCAGAATCAGTGGGCAACTGATTCGCGCTGCTGACAAATCCTCTTTCGGGGTTTACAAGATGCGGGTTTTCTTCCTGCGGAATCATTCCCTGCCAAAAGTAGCTGCTATCAGTGCCGGGCATAATGAAGTCTCCCTGCCGCTTCCACTTGGCCGGAAATTCACCCTGGTCCCAAATAGCTATGTCGCCATTTTTGCAGGCAAATACACAATTCTGGCCGGGCGTATGCAAGTAAGTGATCGCTTCCAGATAGTCATTATAATTTCTAGCTTTGTCCAGCAGCGTAAAGACTTTCAGCTCGTTGCTTGGATCATGAGCTTTCCATCGGACTGCATAATTTTTTCCATTCGTACCATTCCCACCATCGAATTTCTTATCATACATGACGGGGCCAATGATCGTGTAAGCAACTGTATCTAAAAAATCAGGTTGCCCTTTTCTTTTGATGTGCTCAATTCTGAAATTTGTTTTTTGCCATTCATTGTTAAACCAATATTCTTGCCGACTATCATCTTTAAATTTTATTTCATAATAATCTCTTACATCTCTGCCTGCGTTTGTAAAGCCAAAGGCACAACTATCATTATAACCGATAGTGATAGCCGGAGCGCCAGGAAAGGTTGCCCCATAGACACTGAACTCCGGTGTAGTTATTTGCATTTCATACCATAGAGATGGAAGGTTCAGAGAGAGATGCGGATCATTGCAAAGAATTGGATAACCGC
>JBBSPT010000181.1:0-6172 GCA_038258515.1 Chitinophagales bacterium
CAATTCGATGACGGAACCGCGCCTGTTATTCCAAAAAATCTCGTAGCCGAGGCTTTGGCAAATGGAACTGTTGGGCTAAGTTGGAATGATGTGGCTTACAATGAAAACAATTACCTGGTGTACAGATCAGCAACTGTTGGCGGACCATTTACTGTTATTAATCCGGATGCATCGAATGCAAATGATAGCACTTATAATGATGGAGCAGTTTCGAGTGGCACTACTTATTTTTATAAAATAGAAGCTACCAATAACTATGGTTCATCAGGAATGACCGGTGTTGTGAGTGTTGTGACAGGTAACAAACCTCCGGTATTACTTCCAATAAGCGACGTTATTGTCAAAACCGGGTCAACTTCACTCGTCAATATTCTTGGAAGTGACGGACCTGGTGAAACACTGACTCCTTCAATCTCCGGACTACCTGCTTTCGCAAGCTTCGTATTAACTGGCAATGGAACGGGAACTTTAATTTTCTCTCCCGGAGCTAATGATATCGGTGTGTACAAAAACATAGTCGTTACGATTACCGATAACCTGGGAAGCACTACTTCTGATACTTTCAATGTGTCCGTTTTAGATGGCAGCTTGCGTTCTGTTTATGTAAATTTTGGAACTCCAGGTGGAGCTGCTCAACCAACACCTTGGAATAACTTTATGTTCTACCCAAGCGCCAACTCTTCTATCGGCTCATTGTTAGATGATGCAAATGGTAACAGTGGATTCAGCGTTACTTTACAACAGGCATGGCAATCTAACTGGAGCCTTGGAATGATTACCGGCGATAACTCAGGAATGTTCCCTGACAATGTGTTGCAAACAAGTATTGTGTCGCCAGTGAGCAACTCCCTGGGACTACAGATTGGCGGATTGAATCCTTCCAAAAAATATAACTTGGTTTTCTTAAGCAATCTGAATTCAGGACCTTCTCAAAAGGCCACGTTCAGCAGCGGCGGAAAAACTGTTACTCAGGAAGCAAGGTACAATACCAATGTATCGGTACAACTGAATGGCTTAACAGCAAATAGTGCTGGAACTTTAGTGGTAACAGCTCAGAAGGATGCCGCTGCTTCCTATATAAATTTAAATGCAATGGTAATTCAGGAATACGATCCAGGTACTCCACTGTTGAGACCTTTCTATTTGTTTGCAGAATCAATTGTTGACAGGAAAGTAGTGAACTTAACTTGGTCCGATCAATCCGATAACGAAAGTGGATTCGAAATATTCCGGTCGACTTCTCTACAGGGTATGTACACTCTGGTGACTACTACTGCTGCCAATGTAACCGCATATTCTGACAATGGTGTTTCTGCAAACGTGCGGTATTATTACAAGGTGAGAGCAGCGATTGGGGCTCAAAAAAGTGATTATTCAAATATCGCTTCCCTGGTCCTACCACTCAAAACTGTGTCGGTGAATTTAAATTCTAATGCGGCTCAAAATATGGCTGCTCCATGGAACAACACTACGGGACCATCAACAGCAGGCTCTACGTTTGCGAACCTGGTGGATAATAACAGTGTTCCGAGCGGAATAGACATGGTAATCACTAAGGAGTTCAATGCCCCAGGCTATACCGGCGTTACCAGCCAGGGTATCTTCCCAGGCTCGGTGATGCAGAGTAACTATTGGACTGATGCAGGTATGGTTTCTGAAGTTAAATTTACTAACCTCGACATTCGCAAAAAATACAGAATTGGATGTTTTGGTAGCGCTATTCACTCATCATTCTCCATCGCTGTTTATTCTTCTAATGGAAAGTCTGTTCAACTAAACAGTGTGTACAACGATTCTAAAATTGTTTACCTGAAGGATCTATCGCCTGTAGATGGTGAGTTGACGGTGAGTGTATCAACGTTGACTGGCAACCCTTATTCATTCACAAGTGCGTTTACGATCGAGTCATACGACGATCCGATGCCTTTCCAACCAGCCTTGCTGAACGATTTGGATAACAACCTGATGGCACCGCCTTTAATGGCAACGATTTCAGATCCTGATGCAGATGTAATGAAGAATATAGCAAGTGCAACTGGCACTACAACACCGAACGCCGGTTTGCAGAAGTTGGGGATTAGTGTTTATCCAAATCCATTCATAGGAAATGTAAACGTAGATTTCTCTTCCGAAAAAGTATCGGATGTGGAAGTGATGTTGTTTGATCTTAATTCAAGGTTAATCTATAAGACAGGTCCGAGAACTCAGCCTGCAGGACGATCTAAGATCAGCGTTGATATACCTTCTGCTACGCAACTGCCTCCCGGCGCTTATATCATCAGTGTATTGGTGGATGGAAAAATGACCAATTCAGTTAAATTAATAAAAGTCCGATAAATCGAGCCTGGACAATAAACAAAAATCTGGTGTCGTTAAGATACCAGATTTTGTTTTTATAAAACCCCTATAATAGTTTACCATGGATCTCTTATATTTTCTAAAAGTATTTTATAGAAAAAAATGGGTCATTGCAGCCCTTGCTGTCCTGGCAATGCTTACCACACTTTTTCTTCTCTTGGAAAAAAGGTCTGAATACACTTCAATTGCTCAATATTCAACCGGTTTCACTTCCGAAAGGGTGAAGTTGGTAGATGGCACCACAACGCTCGACCTATACACGATCGACTTAAAATTTGATAATGTAATTGAGACAATAAAATCGCCTGAGGTGCTAAGCCGGATTTCTTATTCTCTGCTATTGCACGATATTTCGGATCCTTCAACAGCTTACAAAAAGCTTTCAGAACAGGATAGGTCAAAACCAGTTTTCTCTGCGATAGATAAAGACACTGCAAAAGCAGTGCTCAGTCAGAAGCTTGCCAGGAATGAATTGTTACAGTCGAATATAGAAACGGAAAAGGATATCCTGGAATATCTAAAACTTTATGGATATGATTATTCAAGCTTGTTGGAGGACCTCGCTGTAAACCGTGTTGCAAGAACTGACTACCTCGACATTTCATTCTCTTCTGTAAATCCGGATTTATCAGCTTTCGTTGTAAATTCTATTGGGCTCGAATTTTTGAATTATTACAAAAGCCTGAGTCAAAGAAGAACTACGGAAAACGCCCAAAATATTAAAGACCTGCTATTGGGCCAGCAAGGAAAGGTGGACAGTCTTGGCCAACTGTTGTTAGACGAAAAAGTAAGACAGGGAACAATTGATCCGCTAAGTCGTACTAAAAGTGCAATGGAAACTGTTACAGAACTGGAATCGAGATTGGCCGATGAAAGAGGAAAATACAATCAGCATCTCAACAGGTATAAGTATCTCACTTCACGTCTCGATGACTTGCAATCTTCAGCCAATACTGGTGGCGCCAATGACGCATACATCGCATTGGTTAACAAACGTAATAGTCTTGTGGAGCAACTTAACCGCAAAGGTGGAAGAGATAATGATCTCGAGAAACAGATTAGCGATCTGAGAACTGAAATTACAAACCGCGCAGTCCAGGGAATCGGGAAGGCAAAACTTAAAGATGCAATCGACGATGTAACCGCCGCCGTGAATGAAGAGAATGCATTGCTGAACGCTTCAAAATCTACGATTAATGAATACGAAAGCAGCATAAACAGGTATATGGGGATGACGAATTCAAACCCCGGCAGTGAGATAAAGATGAACGTAATTCAGACCCAACTCGATATGGAGAATAAACAGTTAGGAAATCTGAAAGAAATTTCCAGCCAAATAGCGGGTCTTGCCAAAGACGATCCGACTTCAAATTTTATTCAGACAAGGATAGGGCAAGCTTCGATTCAGCCAAATCCAAAAAGAATTTTATTAAAAATGGGTTTAGCAGGTATGTCGGTCTTTTTCTTGTCTTGCGTCTTTTTTGTCTTCCTTGAAATATTTAACTCCTCAGTAAAGACGCCAACTATTTTTAGCAAGTTGAGTAAATCAAAAGTTGTAAGCGTCGTAAACAAAGTAAATCTCAAAAGAAAAAGCGCGACTTCTATTGTACAAGATGAAACGGTTGGCAGGAAATACCGCAAAGACGAGGTTTTTAAGAACAACATTCGCAAACTGCGTTTTGAAGTGCTGAATTCGGGAAAGAAGATTTTTCTTTTTACGAGTGCCCAAAGCAATACAGGAAAATCGACTATCATCGAAGCACTTGCTTCCAGCCTTATTCTTAGTGACAAGAAGGTTCTCATCGTGGATATGAACTTTTCAAAAAACAGCCTGACGAGATTCTTTTCAACCGAGGTCTATGTGCGCGATATAGTAAAGAAGATTGATCTTTCACTTCCTGCGCATAAGGATGGATTAGCAGGAAGAACAGACTTTGAGAAACTCCACATCGTTGGATGCATGGAAGGAAATACAACACCATTTGAAGCATTTAATTCCACTGATATAGTCGACTTTTTTAGTTACGCAAAAATGAGGTATGATGTCATTTTAGTAGAAGGCGCTTCATTAAACAATCATGCTGACAGCCGCGAGTTGGCGCAATATGTCGAGGGAATATTCACAGTTTTCGCTGCAGACTTCTCTTTATTGCAGGCAGACCGTGAGTCCACAAAATTTATCAGCGAGCTGAAGGACAAATACCATGGAGTGATCCTTAACAGGGTACTCACAGAAAATATTAATTCCTGATAAGCCCCTCTCTCATTCATGAAAGCAGCAAGAGAAACATGGATTGATTATGCCAGGGGCATTGCAATTATACTGGTCCTCTATCGCCACGTATTTGAAGGGATAAAAGGCGCAGGAATACCTGTCGAAAATTATTCTGTGATTGAGCATGTCAACATTATGTTTTTTAGTTTTCGAATGCCATTGTTTTTTATTGTTTCCGGCATCTTCGTGATGGGAAGCCTTGCTAAAAGAGGCCTACAGCGATTTATTGGCACAAAGTTCAAGACTATCTTGTATCCGTTTTTCTTATGGGGTACTCTGCAAATAACCCTGCAACTCATGTTAAGTAACTATGTGAACTCGGGGAGAACTGCTTATAGCTATTTAGATCTTTTGTACAGACCTCGTGCCATCGATCAGTTTTGGTATCTGTATGCCCTGTTTAATGTTTCTGTACTTTATGTGCTCCTTTCCTCGACCTTTAAATTAAAACCTTTTGCAAACATTTGTATCGGCAGCTTGTTGTTTTACATTTCAGTTTCTGCCACGCAGTCCGGGATTGATTTAGGTTTTGCCGGAGACATTGTCCACTACTACCTGTTTTTTGCCATTGGCGACCTGATGAGTAAGTTTATCAGGGATAAAACCAAAAAGAAATATTTTGAATCGTGGAAGCTATTGTTTCTTTTAGTTATCCCTTTTCTTGCCTCACAATATTACTTCCTTGTTGAGAATCTTCGCTTCCCGGGGATGAAATTCGAATATGTTGAATTTTATGAGCCTTTAAAATTTATTCCGATCGCTCTCATAGGGTGTGCATTTGTGCTCATGTTAAGTTTTGTGCTTCAGCGGTCGCGGTTAATTCCCTGGCTGCACGTGTTGGGCAGGCATTCACTGTACATCTATGTATCGCATGTGATGGTATTAGCGGCTGTCAGAATATTTATGACAAGTGTTTTAGGGATTTACAATGTGCCGCTCCTGTTCTCTTTTGGAGTCTCACTTGGCCTACTCATACCGGTTCTCGTTTATAAGGTAGCCTGCAAACTCAATATGAGATGGCTTTTTACGTTAGAGGAGAGCGGCAGGGATGTGGAACCTCATCGGTACTTCCAACTTAAAAGAATCAATCTTCCTTACAAAAATGAAATCTACATCAAAAAATGAGAGCTGGCTGTTGGCTGCTTTTTTCAATGGAATGCAAAAGCTTTCCATTCCGATTTTTGGTGTCTTAAGCACAATGATTCTTGCGCACAAAGCGCTTAGTAAAACAGAACTGGGTGTGTGGTCTCTTTTTCTCGTGGTTACCTCTTTTGTTGAAGTTATCAGGCAAACGCTGGTGAAGACTTCGCTTATTAAATATGTGAACCATACTTCGTCCGATGAACATAAGTTTGTCTTGTCTGCGGCATTTTTCCTAAACACAATTGTCACATTTGTTCTGGCCGCTGTGTTAGTAATTTTTGCTCCTTACTTTTCTTCTTTGTTGAAAGCGCCGGAGTTGCAATCCATGCTGAATATTTTCCTGCTGTCTATGTTACTACTCATTCCTTTCTCCCACTTCGAATGGATCATGTATAG
>JBBSPT010000182.1:0-6127 GCA_038258515.1 Chitinophagales bacterium
CCGCTGAAAATAAAAAGCAGCTTCTGATTCCGAAAGGGTTTGCTCACGGATATTCTGTAACCAGCGATAGCGCTGAGGTGTTTTATAAATGTGATACTTTTTACAACAAGGAAAGTGAAGGCGGCATTTTATGGAACGACCCATCTCTTGAAATCGACTGGCAAATACCAAAGGGCGATGAGATCATTTCCGAAAAGGATATGAAATATCCCTTACTCTCGAACAACGAAAATAATTTTATTTTTAGGGGTTAAAATTCTTTGCGGATGCAACCTGGGAAATTTAGAAAAACGATTTTAGTGACCGGGGCGAATGGCCAACTGGGCAGCGAGATCAGGGAACTTGTGACTGCTTATTCCCAGTTTAATTTTCTATTGACCAACAGGGAAACATTATCTATCGCTGAATCAGACAATTTAAAGTCTTTCTTCGAAAAACAACAAATTGACTATTGTATCAATTGCGCAGCCTACACTCTAGTGGATAAAGCAGAGGAAGAACCGGAAAAAGCTTTTCTAATTAATGCTGACGGAGCAGGAAATCTTGCATTGGCTTGCAGAGACCATCAAACAAAACTCATTCATATTTCCACTGACTATGTTTACGATGGCAGCAGGCACGAACCTTTAAAAGAGGATGATGCAGTTTCACCTTTAAACGTTTACGGATGGTCGAAATTAAAAGGTGAAGAACTTATCTTAAACCATTGTCCTTCTTCTCTCGTCCTCCGAACATCATGGGTGTATTCTTCTTTTGGAAATAATTTCGTCAAAACAATTCTTCGCCTGTGCAAAGAAAGGGATAGGCTGAATGTTATAGATGATCAGTATGGAAGTCCAACCTATGCGGCTGACCTTGCCGCGGTCATCATGAAATTTATTGAAGAAGCCGAAGTATCCAAAGATTATAGCGGGATAGCAAATTACTGCAATCATGGAGCTACTACATGGTATGATTTTGCCCTTGCCATTAAATCTTTGTCCAATAGTAGTTGCGAGGTTTCTCCTATTTCGTCGAACCAATATAAAACGGCGGCAAAACGTCCTGCGTATTCAATACTCGACACTTCTAAAATAAAAGGTATGCTCGATCTTGACATTCCTTCCTGGAAAGACAGCCTTTCAAATTGTCTGAAAAAATTGCTTGTATAAAAAGAAGATTTTACAAAAAGTGCCATCTTCGTTTTCTCAATTTTATAAATCAATGAACATAGAAGATTTAAGGGAATATGCTTTATCTCTTGAAGGAGCCGAAGAAGGTTTCCCGTTTGGTGAGGATACACTTGTTTTTAAAGTGAATGACAAGATTTTTTTGTTAACCTCACTCTCTTCATCTCCCCTACAATTCAACGTGAAGTGCAGCCCCGAATTTGCGATTGAACTTAGAGAACGGCATTCCTGCATACTTCCTGGCTATCACATGAATAAGAAACACTGGAATACAGTGATCGTCGATGGCTCACTTTCAGCGCAGGTTTTGAAGAAACTAATTTTAGATTCTTACATGCTGGTTGCCCGAAAAAAATAAAGCAACCTCCACAAATCAGCAGAGCTCTTTGTTTTAACAGCTTGTAAAAATCTGCGGTTGTATTTTCGATTACATTTGAAACTAATCTCATCCGGGTTGCATGAAAGTTATTGACTGGTATATATTGAAAAAGTTTTTCAGCACATTTTTCTTCTCACTGATTGCACTCACGTTTATTGTCGTAATCATCGATCTGAGCGAGAGGACTGATGATTTCGCCAAGACAAATCTACCTCTCAGAACCATTGTTACGCAATATTATTTTGGCTTTATTCCTCGCATCGATGCCATGCTGTTTCCTCTTTTCATTTTCATTGCAGTGATTTTTTTTACTTCCAAAATGGCCAATCGTTCTGAGGTGATCGCCATACTGAGCAGTGGCGTGAGCTTCGGCAGATTTTTGCGCCCCTATTTCCTGGGCGGATTTATATTTACAATTTTTCTGTGGTGGTGCAACCAATATGTATTGCCAGCCGCAAATCAAAGGTGGGCGACATTCAACTCGAAGTATATTGATTACAACTACGCAGCCTACCAGAACACCTCTACAATCACCAACAAATATTTCAAAATGGACTCTTTTTCCTATGCAGGGATCAGGTACTATGATACAATCAGCAGGAGTGGAAATAATTTTTTTATTCAACGATTTAATAATACTAATCTCGTGTATAACCTGAGAGCAGGCTCATTATCATGGGACACTGCCACGCGAAACTGGAGGCTGTCCAACGTTGTGGAGAGAAAAATCAATGGCATGAGAACAACAATTACTAAGAGTCCTTCCATGCATTTAGGCCTCAATTTTAAGCCCCGCGACCTGCAACGCGATGAATACATGAAAGATAAGCTACCCACTCCTGCACTTAACGAATATATTTCCCTGGAAAAAAGCCGCGGGGCGGAAGATGTGAATTCTCTTTTGCTGGAAAAACATAACAGGAACGCGAACCCTGTGTCGGTTTTTATTTTAACGGTAATTGGAGCTTCTATAGCCTCAAGAAAAATTCGTGGTGGAAGTGGATTTCATTTAGCGATTGGTGTCCTGATTTGTGTGCTGTACATTCTCGTAGGGAGGTTTTCCTCGGTATTTTCCATGAAAGGAAATTTCAATCCATTAATTGCTGCCTGGTTACCGAATTTTGCATTTGGTCTGTTAGCATGGTACTTGTACAAGCGAAATTCGCGATAGTTTGCTTTTTATCAGGAGGTTTCTATTCTCCAATATTTCATTTGTTTAGCTTTCCGTCTGACCTTAACTTTAGGGCATTCGTATCTTTCAATTCATTAGACATTAATTTTAAAAAATATTCTTTATGGGTAAAGTCCAGGACAAGTTTAAAGCAAAAGCTGATGTCTTATCAGCAGAGGTAAAAGATATCCTGCGAGAACACGGAGACAGAACGATCGGAGAAGTAAAGCTCCATCAAATCTACCAGGGCATGCGGGGCATCACGGGTCTTGTCACTGAAACATCTTTGCTTGATGCACAGGATGGAATAAGGTTTCGTGGCTTTTCGATCCCCGAACTCCAGGAAAAGCTTCCTAAGGCTGAAGGAGGGAACGAACCATTGCCCGAAGGATTATTTTACCTGATGCTTGTGGGAGAAATGCCGACAGATGACGATGCGCAACATATGAGCAACGTTTGGCAAAGAAGAAGTCACGTGCCTAATCATGTGTTCGCAACGATAGAAGCGTTACCGATCAGCGCTCATCCAATGACACAATTTGTGGTTGGAATCATGGCCTTGCAAACTGAAAGCCGTTTTGCAAAAAAGTATGCCGAAGGCATGAACAAGAAAGACTATTGGGCTGCTGTGTTTGAAGATTCGATGGATCTCATCGCGAGGCTTCCGCGAATTGCAGCTTACATTTATCGCAGAAAATATAAAGCGGGAAATCATATTCAGCCCGACGGACTTCTCGACTGGGCGGGAAATTTTGCTCACATGATGGGCTTTGAAGACGAGAGTTTCCGGGAACTGATGCGGCTTTACATGACCATCCATTGCGATCATGAAGGAGGAAATGTTTCGGCGCATACAACCCACCTCGTTGGCTCGGCTTTGAGTGATCCCTACCTGGCATTTGCGGCCGGTATGAATGGGCTGGCAGGGCCTTTGCACGGACTTGCCAACCAGGAAGTGATCAAATGGATTTATGAAATGCGCACAGAACTCAACACGGATTTACCTTCTATAGATCAGATCGGTGAATATGTGAGAAAGACGCTTGAAGAAGGAAAAGTAGTTCCGGGCTATGGTCATGCCGTCTTAAGGAAAACTGACCCACGCTTTGAGGCGCAGATGGCTTTTGGTAAAAAACACATTCCTGATGATCCACTTGTGCAAACGGTTTGGAACATTTATGAAGCAGTTCCTCCCATTCTTCAATCTCTTGGAAAAGTAAAAAATCCATGGCCCAATGTGGATGCACATAGCGGTGCATTGCTTGTTCATTATGGCCTGGTGGAATATGAATTTTACACTGTTCTTTTCGGTGTTTCAAGATCGCTGGGTGTGCTTGCGAGTCTTTGCTGGGACAGAGTATTAGGCTTTCCGCTTGAGCGTCCGAAATCTGTTTCAAACCGCCTGATAAAACTATGGCTTGAAGGCAAAGCAGAGATATGGGGAGATTAGAATTCGCCTATGATCGAAACTAAAAAGTTTACAGTTTTCCATATATAAAAATGTCTTTTATATTTGCAATCCATTAAAGAAAAAAATTTCATTCCGGGGAATTAGCTCAGTTGGCTAGAGCGCTTGCATGGCATGCACGAGGTCACCGGTTCGAGCCCGGTATTCTCCACATTAATAAAAAAAGGTTTCAGTAATGAGACCTTTTTTATTTTGCAATAATCATTCGAAAATAAAAATCACATATGGGACTATCTATTCATTATTCGGGATACGTTATCAATAAGGCAATGATAATTCCCTTGATTGAAGAAGTAGAGGATATTGGTAAGGCATTAAACTGGTCAACGCATATTATTGATGATGAAGAAATAAAAGGAATTTCATTCGCACCTAAAGGCAGTGAACCGGTATTACTGTTTTTTAATGCGGATGGAAGAATTGTTTCGTTGGCTAACCTGGTGGGTCAATTGATTCCTGAAATAGATGAAGAAACTATATTATTTACCGCAAGTACTAAAACTCAATATGCCGGTGCAGATGCACATATCGCCATTATCAAATTCTTAAAACATCTTTCTAAGAAGTACTTCAGAAATTTTACATTGTATGACGAAGGATATTATTGGGAAACAGGCGATGAAAATATTTTACGGAAACAATTTCAAAATTACCAGGCAGCAATAGATACTTTTTGCGAGTCTTTAAAAGATTTTCGATCGGGCTCAGACGAAACAGTTGAATCACTTGCTGATAGATTAGAAAGATTTTTAAAAGAAAAGTTTGGAGGGGCGCAAGAATAAAACCTGCCTCTTATTCTGCCTTGCAGCTTTCGACGTCTTTTTTAGCTGCTACGCAGACGAGACACAAAAAGAGTCTTCCAGAATTAACTGAAAGGCTTAAAATAAATATTGCAGCTACCTACTCTCCCAATTGTTGTGTAGTATTATCGGCCATGAGGGACTTAACTGTTTCGTTCCTTATAGGAAGAGGTGAGCGTTTGCGTGGCATGCACGAGGTCACCGGTTCGAGCCCGGTATTCTCCAAAAAGTGGCTTGTATTTCAGGTCACTTTTTATTGCCTTTACTTTATCTTGAAAACGCTTTGAGAAAATGCGAAAGCGAATTTTATACAGAAGTTCCAACAGGTATAGAAACGGAGTGCACAGCAGCTGCCATTTCCAAAATCAGCGTTTCGTCTTTTTCAATGGCATTGCCAACGACCAATAGATCGGCGCCGGCTTTGCAATTCAGGTATGCTTTTTCCGGATCTCTTACTCCACCTCCTATGATTAGTGGCACCGAAATGCACCGGGAAACATCCTCAATCATGCTTTCAGAGATGGGACTTTTTGCTCCGCTGCCTGCATCCATGTAGATCAACTTCATACCGAGCATTTCGCCAGCCATAGCGGTACAAATTGCAATTTCATTTTTATCGGCTGGTAATGGCGCTGCATTGGAAATATAGGAGACAGTAGTAGGCGCTCCGCCATCAACAACCATATAACCCGTGCTCATAATTTCAAGCCCACTTTGCTTTATAAACGGAGCGCTTATCACGTGTTGCCCTATCAACAGATCTGCATTCCGTCCACTGATCAGCGAGAGATACAACAATGAGTCGGCATATTTGGAAACCTGGTTAGGGCTACCGGGAAATAAAATAACCGGAATGGAACAAGTGTTTTTAATGATCCTTACACACTCATCAAGGTAATTGGAAGTAACAAGACTTCCACCAACCAAAAAATAGTCAACTTTCGCTGCAAAGGCCAGTTCAACCAGGTGATTTACCCTGGCATCATCTACCTTATCAGGATCAATTAAAATAGAAAACGATTTTTTCCCGCCTGCCTTACGTTCACAAAGAGAATGATATATTCCTTTTAACTTCATTTACAATGGTTGTATGCAAAAATGTCAATTTTTTTGTTCTTATAAAAATTAAGTATTAACAAA
>JBBSPT010000183.1:0-6070 GCA_038258515.1 Chitinophagales bacterium
CAAATCGTCGTTGCTTTTTGCATGGTCTCATATTCCGGGAAAAAGTTTTTTAATGGATTCCCACTTCTTTACTCTTTAACAGTCCTTCTTTCAGTTGGCATATTGCGGTCATGAAATTGTTGTAACATTGCCGGTTCAATACGTTTTCCGGTTGAATCATTTTCTATCTCTTAAATGATGTCGAGGTATTTGATTTTATGCATGAAAAGAGTTTAATAATAGTTGAGCGCTTGAGTCTACTCTCAAATCTTTAATACATGAACATTCTTTTTGAGTTCCGGAATGTGAGAACTTTCATTTTTGATATAGACGGTGTTCTCACCGACGGAAATTTGCAGGTTTACCTTGACGGTCAGTGGGTAAGAAAAATGAACATTAAGGATGGCTATGCGTTACAGCTGGCGATAAAATCGGGTTATCGGGTGGTGGTGATTTCAGGAAGTGAAAACATCGGAGTGGAAAGCAGGCTAAGAAAACTCGGGATCGATGATGTTTTCATGAAGGTGACTGACAAACGCTCCTTTCTTCAAAGTTTTCTTTCAGAAGAAAAATTGATTAGCGCAGGTACGCTGTATATGGGAGATGACATTCCTGACTATGAATGCATGAAGCTGGCCGGCCTTCCATGCTGCCCGTCAGACGCGGCTGTTGAAATTAAAAAAATATGTTCTTATATTTCTCCTTTTAAAGGGGGAGACGGTTGTGTGAGGGACGTGATTGAAAAGACCCTTAAGCTTAACGATCACTGGCCATTGGATACTAACGTTCCTTCTGCGTGAACGAACTTTTAAGCATTTTTCATGAATATGTTTACTGCTTTTTTTAAACTGGTAAGATGGCCGAATCTACTATTCATTGCGCTCACACAGTTCCTTTTTAAGTTTTTTATAATTGACGATTTTATCTACAAGGTGCAGCTTCACGAAGTAAGCCACGCGAAATTATCTCAACCTCTGTTTTTTTTGTTAGTGCTCGCTTCTGTTTGTATAGCTGCCGCCGGTTACATCATCAATGACTATTTCGACCTGAACATTGACCTTGTCAATAAGCCGGAAAGGCTCATTATCGAAAAGTACGTGAGGCGCAGGTGGGCTATCGTTCTTCACATCGTGCTTTCTGCAACCGGGCTGGCGCTCAGTTGTTACGTTGGCTATAAGATCAATAATTTTTTTATCCCGTTATTCAATCTTATTGCAATTTTTGCCTTGTGGTTCTATTCCACAACTTTCAAGAAGCAATTATTAGTTGGCAACGTCATTATTTCTCTTCTCACAGCCTGGGTAATTTTAGTGTTGACATTGGCCGAATACCGATTTAATGTTGAAGAAACAGAACGTGCGTGGAGGCAACTGGTAAGAATATCTTCTGTCTACGCTGCATTTGCTTTCATTTTGTCTCTCGTGCGTGAGGTGATAAAAGATATGGAGGACATGCCGGGTGACGCTAAGTATGGATGCCACACGATGCCCATTGTTTGGGGCATCCGCGTTTCAAAAGTTTTTTCCGGTGTCTGGTTAGTCGTGCTGGCTGGGGCAGTGGTGATGATAGGTTTTTACCTGATTCAGCTTGGCTGGTGGCTGGGAGTTGTCTATTCCTTTCTTGCGATTATCCTTCCACTTGTATGGATAATGCTCAAACTTTACCAGGCCAAGACCCAAAACGATTTTCACGTTTTGAGCAATGCCGTCAAATATTTGATGTTGGCGGGAATTTTATCTATGATTTTTTTTTAAGCGCCACGAAAAATGAACCAGGGGAAAATAATATTAGCATCCAGGTCACCGAGACGCAGTCAATTGCTTCAATGGGCTGAGGTTAATTTTGAAGTCGCGGTAGCTGATACCGAAGAAAGTTTTCCGGCGGGGCTAACTCCCGAACAAATTGCAATCCATATCGCCGAAGAAAAGGCCAGGGTTGTCTGGGAAAAGTATAAGTTTTTGACAGATGCAGAAAAAGCCCGGCCGGTGCTCGCTGCCGACACGATTGTTGTCTTACACGACCAGGTAATTGGAAAGCCTTCCTCACGGGAAGACGCCGTACAGACTCTTTCGCTGCTCTCGGGAAACACACACCAGGTAATCACAGGGGTTTGCATTTTGACACACGGAGAAAAAATTGTCTTTGCTGAAAAAACGAATGTGACATTTTTCGATCTCTCCCGGGAACAGATAGCCCATTACGTGGACAATTACAAGCCATATGATAAAGCAGGGGCGTACGCTATACAGGAATGGATAGGCGTAGTGGGAATAAAATCAATTGAAGGAGATTTCTATAATGTTATGGGACTTCCTGTGAGCGCAGTGATTAGGGAGCTGGAAAAGCTCGAATAGTTTTGAAGATTAGGAATAAGATTTAATTCAGCGGAGTTGCTGCGATAGGATTTTATACCTATTTTTCTTTATTAAGTCAGTTAATGAAAGAAGATCTTCTCCAATATATTTGGCAGTTTCAGTATTTTAACCAAAATGAACTTCAGACAACGGTTGGGGAAAAATTACAAATTCAATTTCCCGGAATCCACAATACTCAGCAGGGGCCTGACTTTTCAGAGGCAAGAATTAAAATTGGCGATACTTCCTGGGCAGGAAGTATAGAGGTTCACATCCGGTCAAGTGACTGGGATCACCACCGGCATTCGTCCGATCCCAACTTTAAGAACGTGATTCTTCATGTAGTTTGGGCGCACGATAAAGAAATTAATAATAGTTACAGTCATTTACTTCCCACATTGGAATTGCAACCGAGGGTGTCAAAAATTTTGTTGGACAGGTATCGCCTGCTGATGGAGACCCGCGGATTTATACCGTGCGAAAATATTCCTGGCGGAATTAAAGAGATAGTCCTGGACAATTGGAAGCAGCGATTACTTGCTGAAAGGATGATCGAAAAATCTTCCAAGGTCATGGAAGTTTTGGCTGAGACAAATTTTCATTGGGAAGAAACTTTCTGGAGATATATCGCTGCAAATTTCGGGCTCAGTACCAACAGTTCCCACTTCAAAAAAATGGCAGAAACACTACCCGTAGCTATCCTTGCAAAACAGAAAAACAATATCCACTATTTGGAAGCATTGTTATTTGGACAAGCAGGATTACTCGGGGATATTTTCCAGGAAGATTATCCGTTGATGCTGCAAAAGGAATTCAAATTTTATCAAACGAAATATAAGCTGCAACCAGTTGATGGGAACCCCTTTTTTCTAAGGATGCATCCTGCGAATTTCCCAACGATAAGGCTGGCTCAACTTGCAGTCCTCATTCACCAAAGTGAGCATTTGTTTTCAAAAATAAAGCAAACAGAATCGGTGAAAGAACTGAGGGTGATGCTCCAGGTGACAGCAAATGATTATTGGAATTATCACTACCGGTTCGATGAAGAAACTTCTTTCAAAGCCAAAACGCTTGGTTCACAAACCGTGGACAACATCATCGTCAATACTATCGTGCCAATCATCTTCGCTTACGGCTCCTATCTCCAGGAAAAATTGTACAAGGAAAAAGCTATCTATTGGCTTGAAACTATTTCTGCTGAAAAAAATTTTATCACGCGTGGATTTCTGAATTTAGGTTTTACGATAAAAAATGCCTTCGATTCACAAGCGTTTATTCAACTTAAAAATGAATACTGCAACAAAAAGCGTTGCCTTAATTGTGCCGTTGGGAACTCTCTATTGAAACGCGACGCCTAAACAGATAATCAACTGCGTTAGAAAAGTTAATATTCAGGAGGCCGGGCGAATTTCCGCATGCATACTTCCATTATCGCGCTCAAGCCCTCCGGCCCTTCACAGTCGTGATGTTTTTTTGCATAAATTTACAGGCGTAAAAAAATTAATATGCGAAGATTTATTTTATCTGTTTTGATCGTGTCAACTACCCTGGCAGCAACAGCCCAGAAGAACAAGCGCCAACGCCAGGCCGAGAAGCGGGCGCATATAAACAGCCTTATAAAGCAGGAAGAGGAAGGAGTGATCGCTTATAGAAAGAGTTTCGTGTTTGGAGCAAAACTCCTGACAGATGGTTATGGCATTTTCTTCGAAATGGGACGTGCAACTTCGGTTAAAAAATCATTATTGTACCAGCTCGAAATTAGTGAGAGAAAACATATAAAAGAGGACAAGCAAAGCATCGCCTATCTGAATTCAATACCATTTATTTATGGCAAAGAGAACTTTTTTTATCCCGTAAAACTTGGGGTACAACAGCAGGTTGTATTGGGAAATAAGTCTAATAAAAATGGGGTTAGTATCACTGGCAATTATGGGGGCGGTTTAGCTCTTGCACTTCTAAGGCCGTACTATGTGGAAGTGGAAAAGAACAATGAGTTGACTTATATAAAATACAATTCACCAGACAGTACCCTTTATCTCAACAGCCCAATTTATGGCGGACCGACGTTCGGCAAGGGTTGGAGTGAACTGACCGTTAGCCCGGGTGTGTATGGTAAGGCTGCGGTGCGTTTCGACTATGGCGCCTACAATGAAATTGTTTCTGCTGTTGAAATCGGGCTTACGGCTGAATATTATTCTAAGAAAATTCCACTTCTCATTCAGACTTCAAACAAACAGTTTTTCTTCAGCGGATATGTTGCCATTCTTTTTGGCAAGAGGAAATAGTGATTTTTATTTCGGTACCATTTCAAGTTAATTATTTTGATGAATAGTGAATCAGCAATAGAAGTTCAGAAAAGGAAGAAGCCGGATTGGCTGAGGGTGAAGCTTCCTATTGGAGAAGAATACAAACACGTAAGAAGTCTCGTTGATACTCACAAGCTGCATACAATTTGTGAAAGCGGAAACTGTCCGAACATGGGTGAGTGCTGGGGCGAAGGCACCGCGACTTTTATGATCCTTGGAAATATTTGTACCAGGAGTTGTGGCTTTTGTGCGGTTGCCACCGGTCGTCCATTAGCAGTTGATTGGGATGAACCGCAACGTGTTGCGGAAGCAATTCATCTTATGAAGGTGAAACATGCTGTTATAACCTCGGTCGACCGGGATGAATTAAAAGACGGCGGATCCATTATCTGGTATAATACAATCAAGGCAGTGCAGGCTTTGAATCCAGATACAACCATGGAGACATTGATTCCTGATTTTAAGGCGATGGAAGAAAATATTCAGCGCATCATCGATGCAGCGCCTGATGTGGTAAGTCACAATGTAGAAACTGTTGAGCGGCTTACCAGAACCGTTAGAATACAGGCAAAGTACTGGAGGAGCATGGAAACTCTCAGGATTTTAAAAAAGGGAGGCATGCGAACTAAAAGTGGAATAATGCTTGGTCTTGGTGAGGCCAAAGAAGAAGTGATTCAGACAATGAAGGATTTGAGAGAAAGCGATGTTGATGTCATCACCCTCGGTCAATACCTTCAGCCGTCAAAGAAGCATTTGACCGTTGAGCGGTTTGTACACCCTGATGAATTTGCAGAGTATCGTGAAATCGGTTACAATCTGGGATTTGATTATGTTGAAAGTGGACCTTTGGTTCGCTCATCTTATCATTCTGAAAAGCACGTCATAAAAGGGTGGGGAAGAGAACACTGGATGAAAGAGAAAGCAGCAAACCAATAGCAAACGATAAAAGTTGATAGCTTGGTTTATATTTAAAAATCACTTTGGAGTTTCTCCTTTAATCTCCCACACAAGAGCGCTGGCGCCAAGAATGGCCGCATCAGATTCTTTGAGTTCACTGAATAAAAGTTTCACTTTATTTTGAAAGATCGGCAGTACATTTCGCTCCATACTTTCCTTGACAGGATCCATCAATAATTTACCGGCTTTGCAAACTCCGCCAAATAAAATGATGGCTTCAGGAGATGAGAACATGATAAAATTAGCAAGCGCCTCTCCAAGGATTTCTCCCGTGAATTTAAAAACTTCCCTGGCGATATTGTCTCCCTTCATCGCCGCGTCATAAATTTGTTTAGAGCTTATTTCTTTGTTTACATACTTTCTTAACAAACTTTCTTCATTCAATCGTTCATTCAGCATTTCTTTTGCCGTGATTGAAATGCCGGTTGCTGACGCATAAGTTTCAAGCGTACCCCGCATGCCTGTTCCCCAGTG
>JBBSPT010000184.1:0-6055 GCA_038258515.1 Chitinophagales bacterium
GATTGATCGCGGGAATAATAGTGCCCGGTTAATTGTACTTACCAACTTTTTAATTTAATTTGAATACACATCAAAAAATAAGGTTATGAAAAACATAATTTTTGGATTAATAGTATTCATTTTTTTAAGTTGTAATACTGGTGAAAAATCCCTTGACATTAAAGGTGCTTATATCATGGAATCTCAAACTCTAAATGATGGCACAAATGATACCAAACTGACCGATTTGAAACAGTTAAAAATTTATACAGATGACTTTTTTATGTACAGCCAGGTAAATCCCGGGGATTCCATATCAGCGTTCGGTGTGGGCTCCTACTCAATCGACAGCGGCAAAGTAGTAGAAAATGTTATTTATAGCGCCAGTGGTTCAAACGTTGGGACCCAAAATGTTTATAAACTATATATTACAACGAACCCCGACGGATATACCCAGGTGATTCCGGAAATTTTGATTGACAGCGTGAAAAATAAATTAACTGAAGAATACAGGAACGTGGGCACTGATCAAACTTCACAACTGGATGGAGTTTGGAAAGAGACGGAATCGTACAATATCACTCAAGCCAATGATACCATTATGAGTGAAAGAACTCAGTACAAAGCATTTTTTAGAGGCTACTTTATGTTCGGTCACACATTCGTAGATTCGGCTTCGGTCACTCATACGGGAATCGGCTTCGGCACATTTGAAAGGAAAAGCGACACGCTCATAACAGAAACTGATTTGAACTCTACCTATTCTATTATTGCAGGTCAGTCTTTTGATGTGACGGTAACAATGGATGGATCAGATAAATTTAAACAAATGCTTAAAAATGCAGATAGCACAACAGGTGTTGAATTTTATGAGCGATTGAAAAAATAGAAAGGCGCGTCTTTAATAATTATTGATCACAGTGGGGCGGATGTCTTCATCATTTTCCTTTTCGTACAAATAAAGTTTCACGCTCCACTCAGGCATCGAATACGTGAGGGCAACTTCGATCTTAAACTGTTTTAATTCATCGCTGCTGGTTTGAATACCAAGAATTGAGGAGGCGAAACCCCGCGACTCATCAGGCGTATCGTAAGTGCCGGTCAATTTAAAAGATTGACTTTTATCCAAATTTATTTTAGCGCCAAGTAATTGTTTGTAAAGAGATTTATACTTTGTCACAGCTTCTGAATACTCTTCAGTGTTAAGCATCAATGCTTCCCAACTAAAACAATTATCCAGGCTTTTAATCTGCATGATGGTGCTTTCCAACGCTCCCACCGGATTTATTTTGCTGGCGTATTCTATGATGTTCGGCGTTTCAGAAAGTATTTCTCCTTTGATTCCATCGAAATGATTGTAATAATCAGCAGCGACTTTTTCAAGGTCTGCCAGGATTGGAGCTGGAGTCTTAAGAGTTACATGTTTTGTTTGCGCGGATATGGCAAGGCTGAACAGGAAACATAAGGCAGTCAAAATGTATTTCATAAAAAGGAAAAATTTTAGGGCGCTTTAATAACGTCGAATACCTAATTTTATTTTGGAAGACGCTGTCTCTCTTTTGTCACAAAAAAGTATGCGTGTTAATGGCTTTATTCCATATTTTTATTAAAACGATGTTATGGCCAGGTTCTTCTCCAGGGAACGGATACTTTTGCTGAGAACGCCGATGGCTGATTTTAAACACCTAAAAATTCTTTAAAATGAATAAATTATTCCGGGCTCTCATCGCCGGCTGGGGCGCAAAAAAACTGGGCGGAGGTTGCCTGGGAACTATTCTTGTTTTTATAATTATCTATTATGCGCTTGGAACATGCAATTCTCCCGCTCAAACGGTTCCTCAAAAACATTCAGGTATTCAAACGCATGCGCCTTCCCAGGTCTCATTAAAATAAAGTTTTCTGGCAGGCTATTGGGATTCAAATCATTTCTTTTCATGAAATAAGCTTCGATATTTTAGCAGAATTCTAAATTTTTCAAGCTGCTGCTGAGGTGTTGGCATAGTTTTAAATGCTCATCCCTTATCAAAAATATTATATGCCTGAATCAAATGCTAATTCCAAATCAACGACCCTGGAAGAACAAATCAAGGAAGCCCATGAGGAAGCAATGAAAGACATCGAAAAAGACCCTTCAGTAAATATGAAACCAAATCCGAAGGAAGACTTGGACGAAGGCGAGCTTGCCAGATCGGAGGCGGGCGATTGATGATAAAGACATTAGAGAAAATAGATATTGTAAAGAATGACATCACCACGATTGAAGCTGATGCAATCGTCAACGCTGCAAATAGCTCCCTGCTTGGAGGCGGTGGGGTGGACGGTGCAATTCATAGGGCAGGCGGCGAAAATATCCTCAGGGAATGCAAACAAATTGTCGCCAGGCAGGGCGGATGTCGGACAGGTGAAGCTGTTATAACTTCTGCTGGAGACCTGAAAGCTAAATACGTGATTCATACTGTTGGCCCGGTGTGGAATGGAGGTAACAGCAACGAAGCTCAAAAGCTCGCCGATTGTTATGAAAATTCCTTAAAGCTTGCTGGTTTTCATAATTGCCACACTGTTGCATTCCCCGGCATTAGTACGGGAGTATACCAGTTCCCAAAAGATTTCGCCGCTAAAATTTCAGTGTACACAATCACTAAATTTCTCTTGCATTCTTTTAAAATACAAAAAGTGTTTTTAGTTTGTTTTGATGAAGAATATTACCAGCGAATAAAGAGTGAGATGGACCTACTTGCAACAAACGAAACTCTATAAAGAGGATTGGCCATTTTGCTGTTTCGCTTCTCTGCTGATCAATAATTGATAATTTTTTTTGTTTCCGGAATTTCGCAAAAGCATTTCAAAAATTTGAGTCATTATTTTCTTCAATGACTTTGGTTTTGATTTTTTCTCGAGGAAGATTTCTCTTAGTGCATAGACTTCGCCGGCGCTGGTCCAGTCGTCCAGTCCGGCAAACCAAACAGGCGTTTCTTCTGACAATACTTTTGCTTTTAACTGTTCCTTTGTAAACGGACCATTTTCAGTCTTACCATTTTTAATAAAATAATGTGTCATAATTTTTTGCTTTCAGCCGATCGTTTTTTAAAACGCCTGTGCTATGCTGATTATTTCTTTTACCGGATTTTTAGAATAAGAGGACATGAATATTTTCACCCAGGTTTTCAAATAACAAGCCATGTTGAAATACACAGTGAATTAATAGCTATCGGCTGCATTACGTGAAAAAAGATACTTGAAAAGATCGTGTGGAAGTAAATCAACGCGATTTGTAGAATTTCTTTCCACATTTTTATGAGAAGTACTTGACGAGAAGTCAGCTAATATTATGAAAGATATTTTATTTAATACAACTCGCCATTCAGCGGGCTTTACGCTGAATGGCAGAAAATGCCACTCTCTGTTGAACTATTTTAGGTATACTTTTTTCATTTATAAGTTTATATTATTCACTTTAAATTTTTATAACCATGAGAGACGAAAACAGATATAGAAGAAACAACGATGACCGACGATATTATGCCGACAGGGATTATGATCGATTCAACGAATCCGGTAGAGATGATAGCGGAAACAGCTACGGCGATGATAGAAATTTCGGCAGGTCGGATGACTACTCCCGCAACAATGGAGGTAGATTTTCTAACGACAATCAACAATATGGAGGTCAGGACAGATGGCCCGGACGTGACAGTTACAGGTCACGTACAAAGTCTCCCTACGGAGGTCGTTCAAATGATTATTCCGGGAATCATAGTTTTGAAAACAGAAATCGCGGAACCGGGAATTATGGAAATGACTGGGCATGGAGTAATGATAGGGACAGCTTTTTCGATTTCAATGACTCCGACAGGGACTACAGGCGTTCCGGTTACGGCCGCGATGATCGTGGATGGTGGGATAAAACGAAGGATGAGGTTTCCTCCTGGTTTGGCGATGATGATGCTCAGCGCCGCCGCAGGATGGACGAAATGAGAGACAATCACCGGGGGAAGGGACCTAAGAATTACAAAAGATCTTCCGATAGAATAAAGGAAGATGTTAATGATCGCTTAAGCGATCATTGGATGTTAGATGCGTCAAATATAGAAGTAGATGTGAAAGAAGGTGACGTGACTCTTAGCGGTACAGTTGGAACCCGCAATGAGAAAAGAATGGCGGAAGATGCAGCAGATGCGGTGTCGGGCGTGAATAATGTTCAAAATAATATCCGGGTAAGCAAAACCGAAAATACCCAATTTGAAGACATGTCATCAAAGAATTACACTTCGCGGAATAAGAAAACAGAAATGCAGAATAGCAACAGTTAATTCGGAGAAGAATCTTTAAATTAAAAAGCCGCAAAAAATATCTTGCGGCTTTTTTATGTTTTGCCATATTGATTTATAAAAACTTTATTTCCTCGAAACTTCCTGTTGTAGTACAGTCCAGAAATCCGGACCCTCGCTGCCAGCTACCCATACTGATATTCCTCTCAATTTATATTTCTTCAAAATATCAAGCTTCTGCTTCAAAGAGCGGCCATCTTCAATAAATACATATTCAAATGTTCCACCATTTTCCCAAACGGCATAGTTACATCCCGCATTCTCATTCCATATTGGAGTTGCATTGTTCTGGCCAAGTAAATATTGAAGGACGTTGTAACGAATTTGTTTTCCGTTTGAAAATCCACCTCTTTCTTCGGAATAATCTGTGAACCAATGAACAGAATAGCTGGGTATTCCAAGTGATAATTTGCCCGGTGGCACTCCTTTAGATAGCAAATATTCCACTACTTGTGTTACCCATTTCGTGCCTGCAACAGGACCGGGCGTAGTCCGCCTTGTATGTTGATCGTAAGTCATAATGGATAAAAAATCGCCCGTTTCGGCCAGCTCTTTAAAATCATAACCCGCCCGCCAGTTTTCATATAAGAACCGGTGATATGCAGAAGGACCGCCTACATCGTCCGTTGCATGGACGAGTGCCGCTGATAGCTGGAGACCCGCTTTGTGCAACGCCGCAGCCGTTTCTTTGAAATACAAAGTAAAATTATCTCTATCTGTAATATTTAGGCCTTCCATATCGAACTGCCATCCATCTAAACTATAGCGACTGGCATATTCCACCATCATTTCAATTGATCGCTTCCGCGCAATGGGATTTGATACAATATCATGAAGTACTTGTGCAGTGAAACCGGGGTTCACAATCAGGGGCATTACTTTTATCTTATTCGCTTTGGCTATGGACATTATGCGTGGGTCAACTGATCCTGTAAGTACCCCTTCTTTGCTCACCTGGAAAGTCTGTGGGCAAACTATAGATATTTGTGAAACATTCATTTTAAAACTTTCAAACGATTCCGGTGTATTCACCATGTAAAATAAGTTTTCTGATTTCGTTTGTGAGTCGCCTGCAAAAGTGAGAAACATCAGCAGTGCCAAAGAGGAGATTTTTAACTTCATGATTGTTGCTTTGAAATTTATTAATATAAAATTATTCATTGAGGAATAGTGAATTTTTGCTTTACTCTACGGCGATTCCTTTGCAGAGTTTGCTAATCTTAAACGAGGTTCCCAATAAGACTACCCTCGAAAACAAATTAAAAATATTCCAAATTATTCCACGAGGTTTAAACTTTAATATTTGAGCTTACTAAGATTGAAGAACAAATCCAAAAAATAACGCTGATCGCACAACTTTCACCAGGATTCTATTGTCGATTTCACGTCCATAACGACAAACAGTTTTTATGAATGCGCTATATTTATCATAAAAAAATATGATTCCGTCCTTTCGTTTTTTAATAAGTCCAATTATTATATTGGCCATATTCTCCTCCTGCAATAATAGCGGAGTATCTACTGATGAAAAACAAGATACATCTATTGCCAAAATTGATTCGTCATCGGCTGAGTACGATACAACTTTCAAAGTGGCAGCAGAATCATTTGCTGATCTCCAGTTGTTGCGTTACCAGGTCCCCGGATTCAGTCAACTCACACTTCCCCAAAAAAAATTGGCCTACTACCTTTCACAGGCCACACTTTGCGGTCGTGATATTATATACGATCAGCAAAGTAAAAACGGA
>JBBSPT010000185.1:0-6020 GCA_038258515.1 Chitinophagales bacterium
AGCGAAAGTGAATAGGAAACAACTACGGCAATAAACAAGGAATACAAGTAACTAAGTCCCGAAATCTGCAATAAAGCGATCGCTACTCCCACATAGGAAACGATCCTGATCAGTTCCGAAAGAATGATTTTTCTTGAAAGAAAACTGGATTGAATGACAGGCAAAATTGTAAACTGGATAGAAACAACAACTAAGACCATCGCACACAAGGAAGCTAAAATAACATCGTGGCCGATAGCCCAAACAATTAAAAAAGCCGGTAGAAAAAAGATGGCCTGTGTGCGACCCGATAAGACCAATGCCGTTTTTGAGAAAACTTTTTTATCGGGACTGCCCGGATAAAAAAGCAGAATGCTTTGAGCGATCCATCCAGAAAGAATCGATGTAACGATGAGCATCGCATTGAACCAGAGGGAGAAATTTCCGTACCCTTTCGCTCCAAGCAAATGTTTAAAAAGTGGGATAGAAATACCGGAAATAAAGGCCGGCAAAATTATACTTACCAGGTAGTTGAAATAATCCTTTTTAAATTTTGAGAATAAATCCATTACCTCATAAATCTGAATTTAAACAATGGATTTCTTGTTGTAACCTTGTTAACTGGGAAAGTCATATAGCTTTTTGGATGAGTAAAATTTGACGGATCATTTTCTGAAAACCCACCGTATTCCCAGCACCAGTAGCAGCAATACTTCTGCGAAAAAAGCAAATAGAACAGCAGTTTTTAGTTTTCCTGTTTTTATCTTTTCCATAGGATAGGCAGCCGGGTCAATGATTTGCATTAATGGTATTTGATTCAAATATTGAAACCTGGCCAGTTCAAGGTTTTTGAACATTTCTCCATAAGCTCCGCCGTAGGCCTGGATGTTAGCTTGCTGCTTTAGCACGGGCACTTCCGCTGCAGAAAATGCAGGATTTACATTTACGTCCTGGATCTTTGCCCTGCTTTCCAGGCTGGAACTCAGGTTTCCACGCATAGAGCTAACCCGGGCTTCCAGGATGTCAAGCGTTTCTTTTGCTTTTTTTGTTTTTATCTCAACATAAAAATCATTCGTTTTACTTACCATTTTTGAAGTAAAATCTCTCGTAAATTTTTCGTCTGGACTCATAACCCGCACTTCATAAATGCTAAGCTTTCGATCTGGCCTTTGGGTGACAATATTATTCTTGGAAAAGTTCATCGCCGTGGAATAGAGCAGGCTGTCCTGGCTGTAAGTAAACGATTCTCTTTGTTTGCCAACGGGGAAATGAATGTCTTTAAGTTTCGCATTATTGTCCCTTTTACCGGATATTTCAAGATAATATTCTATGAGAGTATAAGATTTATTGTTGAACGTATCGACCGATAAGAAAACACCTTCAAGCATCCTCCGACTCTTCATTATGTCCAAAATATTATCGCCCGCAAAGATGTCTTTTCCACTACCCATATTGAAGCCAAATTGCGAAGCGAGATTTAAAATATTGCCTACGCTACCACCACCTGATCCTTCATCCAGCGCAAAGGTTAAACGGCTCCGGTAATTAATTTTTTTCGTACTGGCATAAAAGATTCCCGCTAATCCGGCCAAAATTCCGACGATTAGGAACAACCACCATTTTTTAAACAGAAAGCGCCAGATGTTCCCTACCTCGCTTAAGATATAAATTCGTTCTTCTCTGACCGCGTTGATATGATTCTCTGTTACAGCCATAACAAGCTTGCTTTATTTGGTAGCAGTTATAAACACATTCGCAACAATGCCTAATGCAGAAACGATCAACGCCCACTCCCCGGGACCAAATCTTGCACGATTACTTTTGAGTTTTTGAGGAACATATATTTCTGACCGTGGGCTCACAGAAGGATAGGATTTAAACCACAGGAAATGCTTAACAGATGCGGCTTTGCCGTCTGGATTTATTACCAAGGCACCCGTCTTGCGTGCAAACGGCGTAAAGCTGCCGGCCTGCTCCACATAATACTTTAGCGTTTTATTCTCCTTGTAAGGCACAATGGTCGGGAAGTACACCTCACCGGATATTTTGACGAGGTTACTGCTTCTCTCGACAGTTAATACATCGCCTTCTTCCAGTGTGAGATTTTCTGAACTCGAAGGATTTTTAAATGCTTCCGCAAGATCAACACTGATCAGATCGTAAGTTTTATATAATTCATCTCTCAATCGTGGATTTTGATTTAGACTATCGCTATTGACATTCAGAATTCTTTGAAAGAGCTTTTCTCTCTCCTGAATGGTAAGGCTTGATTTAATGCTTCGACGTATCGTTATCGAGGTGCTGTCTGCTGAAGCCTTAAAACCGCCGGCTCTCTCCAGAACATCCGTAATCCGTTCGCCACTATTTTCAAGGCCATACCTCCCCGGACTTTTTATTTCACCCAACACCAGCACACTCCGCTGTTTGGTATAGCCCGGCAAAGTTTTCACAATCACCATGTCGTAGGGCTGTAGTTCTATATCTTGAGGCAATTCACTTTTACCACTTAGATCAACATTAAAAACTTTGCTCTCATTGTGATTGGCTTTGTCAACCGATGCATTTTTAATTCTCCTGGAAATTTCTATATTGGTCGAATCACCCGATTCCGTCAACCCTCCAACTGACAGCAACAGATCGCGCAGCGTGAAATTCTCTCTCCATGGCACGACGCCCGGTTGTCTGACGTTTCCCTCTACTGAAATATAATTGCTGCTGTTAAACTCAAAAATAGAATGAATGGATAACGAATCGTCTTTATGAAGAAGTACGCCTCTTTGATTATCCATCGCTGAATCCAGGTCGATCGAGAGTGTTGTCGGCATTTTGTTTTCAAAATATCTGAAGATGGTAGCCCGCTTTTTATAAGCATCAACGGTGAGGCCACCGGATTTTTCAATTAAGCCTTTTACCGTAAGTCCTTGTGTAAGCTGGTACGGTCCGGGCCTCATAACAGAACCTGAAACAACAATACGATTTTCGAATTCTTCCTGCAGTTTCCCCACAATATATTCATCACTTCCGTTTGCCTGGAAACTGTTGTAGTCGGAAGAAGAAAGATCCACGATCTTTCGCTCGTTGTCTGAAATCCGGATTACTGTTACTGCACCCCTGTAGGCATTGTCAGTAAAGCCACCGCAAAAATTGAGCAAATCCCTGAATGTTTCACCATCCAGCATTTCAAACTTGCCTTCTCTTTTTACCCTGCCCTTAATCGTCACGCGATTTTTATAATATGGAATTCGAACTACGTCGCCTTCCTGCAAAATAATATTGTCCTTTTGGTTTCCCTCAACGAGGAAGTCGTAGAGGTCAGCCGCACGCTTTACAGAATTGCCCCTGACAACCTGTATACTGCGATAACTTCCCATCGGCGTTGGTCCGCCACACAAATAAAGTATATTGTAAAGCGTAGTAAGCGACGAAACTGTAAAGGATCCGGGTTTTTTTGCTTGCCCGATTACTGTGACCCGGATACTGCGGATTTTCCCCAGAGAAACTTGCACTTTGGTCTGACCTGTATTGATTGCCCTATAGATAGTCGAGGCAAGTTTCGATTTTATCTTCCCGGAGGCTTCTTCGAGTGTAAGGCCACTCACAAGTAACGGTCCCACGTTAGGGATGTAAACCTCCCCGAGTTCGTTCACTTTCAGATTGTATTTCTTTTCACTGTAACCATACACGGAAACAACAATTTCATCGTCGGGACCCAAAACGTACCCGACCGGGGCGGGAATTCTCAGGTTTGGCTCAAAAACTAAACTATTGTTGGTAAAAAGCTCGGAACCAAAAATGGTTTCATCGTTCTTAAACCTTTCCATGGGAATACGTGATTCAGCCGTGTCATACCTTTGGGGAAAGGCTGTTGTGTCGGCGGCGGGCACTGTACTTCTTTTCTCGCCTGAAGGTCCTGATCTGTCCATGTATCTAATCCTCGCCCGGAGCTTTTCAATCTCCCTTGCCGGCAAGCCTTTCTGAGCGACGATTTTCAGGAGCTGCGGTTCGGTAAGTCCGTTTTCGATGGCCTTACTATACATCGCGTTTATTTCATTGTCAGAATAGTCGTCAATATTGATTGCACTTAAATCCTCCTGGCTTAAGATATTGATTTGTGCATTTGTTCCCACAGAACAAAAGAATAAGAGGAATAAAACTGATAGAAAAATCCCAGCCTTTTTCATTGATTTTCTTGCTTTTATCGCTTTGCCTATTTTACCAGGATGGCTGCTTAAATTGCGAGCGAAGTTATAATTTTTTTCCTTACGCCTTTTGGGCTGAAAAATACAGTATCTCATTCATTTTCACCATGGAGTTGCTGTTCCAATCTCCAAACAAACCTTTAAATTTGACTGTATCATTCATTGAAATAAAATGAAATCGGTATTTGTCTGTATCCTTTTTTTAATTTCTCTTCCCGTAGCCGCAGGGAACGTAATAAATGTAAAAAATTATGGAGCGGCCGGAAATGGAAAAACGGATGACACCCGGGCAATTCAGTCAGCGATTGATGCCGCATCCCCTTCAAAAATGACAATCATTTATTTTCCTTCAGGCACCTATAACATTGCGTCGTTTACCAAAACCACCAATTACCTTGAAAATTATTCACTGTTGCTTCATTCAAATCTTGACTTAAGAGGTGAAGGAACGAAAACAGTTTTGCGTGTTGCCGATCACATTTTTGACAAGAAAGACACAAGTGCAAACGCCCACTTATTCTATGGAAGACAAACACATAACATCAGTTTTTCCAATTTGATGATCGACCTGAACGGGGCAAATAATTTAATTCCTGAAAACGGAATTAAAAATCACTCGGCAATCTTTACTGCACATGGAAGCAATTATCACATATTTAATTTGACTGTGAAGAACTCTGCCGCCAATAACATGATCATTATAATGGGCCAGGGGAAGAACCTTGTGATTGAGGACTGCAAATTCCTTAACGGAGGCTTTTATGTAGGAACAGATATTCCTAATAAAAACTCGTACGACTTTTCGTTTGTGTACACTGAATGGGATAGCACCATCGTGAGAAACAACATCATCAAACAGGAAAACATTGAAATCGGGCTTGCCAACAATTCGGGAGGAATTGAATTACATGGAAGCAATTCTTCTGCAATTGGTAACATAATGGAAGGGTGCTGGCCGGCAATATTCATAACAAGCAGCCGTAACACCCCGATGAAAAATGTAAAAATCCAGGGAAATATCATGCACAAGTGTATCGCGGGAATTACATTTTGGTTAAAGGAGCCAATGGAAAATATTTCTATCACAGATAATACGATTACCTTAACGGCATCGCGTGCTGCAAAACAGAATTTGTGTACGGGTATTATGGTTCCGAATGGCAACGCGAAAGAATATAGCAACAAGTTTGCAAATGGCGCAACCATCACTCATCTCACCATTGCCGACAATACAATTACGGGCGAGCCGATGCAAATGCTATCGGCTGGAATGATTTTACATTCTCTCCAGGATAGCTATATCTTCGGGAACACAATTAGCGGCATGACATATAGTGGCATCGTTCTTAGTGGCAGTAAATGGGGGATTGATTCGCTTGTAGTCCGGAACAATAAATTTAGCAACTTTAGGGCGTTCCAGGATAAGAAAACCGCGAAAGGCTATATTGTGATTACTGATACCTATTCTAAAAATGTGAGCGATGCGCCGGGTTTCAAAAACATAGAGTTTAGCAATAACCAATTCCTACGAAAAAATAAAACCATCTCCCCCGAGAAATATGATGCAGCATTTATAGCTGCTCCGGCAAGTTCTCTTCGTGAAATTAAAATCTCTAATAACTACTATGAAGATCCTGCTGAAAAGAAGCAGGTCATTATATCGTATTGAAATCCTGATTTTCTAAGACAAGACTGGATGAAAAACTTTCGGCGATAATTTTTAGTTTTCACTTTCGTTAAGAAGAAAATTTAATTCTTCATGAGGTATTTATTGGCATGTTGTATTGTTGTATTTTTTATTACCTGCAAAAAAAGTTCTGAATCGTTCAAGACAGATGGAAG